>JAHKAF010000105.1 GCA_018825865.1 Nanobdellota archaeon
CGGAGTTTCAGGAAGAGCAGATTTTATTTTTTGCACTCTTGAGCCTTCTATTTTAATAATTGGTAAATCAGGGTCTGAGATAAATCTATAATCTTGTGCTTCTTCTTTTGTCCGCATTTTAATTGTAGTTCCTTTGCTTTCGTCGAACATCCTTGTTTCTTGAGTTTTTGGAGGTTCTTTTTTTTGTCTTTCAATTTCATGCTCAATTGCGGTTTTGATATTTTTGAGGCTGTTCATATTTTTTATTTCAACTCTTGCGCCTTTTGGTACTGAGATATTCACATCTGCTTTTACCCCTAAATTTTTGTCGATTGCTTTCACATAATTAAGTGTAGCAATTAATTGTTTTAGCCAGTTAATTACTTCTTCAGAATTTTTGAAGTCGGGCTCTGTGACGATTTCTATTAGGGGGCTTCCAGAACGATTGTAATCTATTTCTCCTGTTTTTGGATTCCACGCTGCAGGGTCTTCTTCAAGGTGGCATTCTGTGATACCTATTCCTAAAAATTTTCCTTTTTCTCCTATAGGAATTGCATAAGGTCCTGAGATTGTATCCTGATAACCCTTAGGTAAATCTGGCCAGTCATAATGCTTCCTCTGCCAGACTAATTTTTCATTTATTTCACAACCAAAAATAAGTGCAATTTGAATTGTTTTATCGACGGCATTTTTGTTCGGAAGCATTGGTTTTGCTCCTGGCATCCCACAACATATTGGGCAAATATTTATGTTCGGCTTTGAATATTTTAGCCCGTGCTCTGATTTGCATTTGCAGAAAAGTTTTTCATTAGTCGCTAAGTAACCATGAATTTCTAAACCTATGCGAGACAACCCCTTGTTTTTCTCGCGCTCTTTCCTCGAAGCACTGAAGGGTGGCATCTTTTAATTGCCTCCGATGAATGCCACATATTTATCTGTCATATAAGTTAAAGAGAAATAATGTTTATTAAATTGTCTATTTGCAATCGTATACTGGGATTCCTAATCTTTTTGATTCTGGACTATAGTTTTTCATTAACTCTAAAGTTCCTGTATCATTAGAAATTTCTTCAAATCTTTTTGGGAATTCTACCCTTAACCTTTCAAACTCCATTCTTGCAATAGCATATGGCTGACCACCATAATCTCCGTAATCTTGAACATTCACTATCCTCTGCCCACAACTTCCTGAAAAAGCTTTTGCTACTTTTTCATCTTGATTATTTAAAATACTTCTCATTCCAAAGACAAATCCTGTTCCGAAAATTAATGATGTTGCCAATCCTCCTGCTATCTTTTTTATTTGATTTCTTTCCATAACCCCCAAAGAATTTTTCCTTTTATAAATCTTCCGATTATCACCACTATTAAGTTATTACTGATTTGATTGGGTTATCATTATATTTTTATAGTTCTTCAATTTAATTTTGATATGAAACGTGTTTTTATTGTTCATAGATGGGAAGGAAGTCCTGATGAGCCGATGCATAAGTGGTTAAAGAAAGAGTTGAAGGAAAAAGGATTTGAGGTTGAGGTACCTGAAATGCCAAACCCCGACGAGCCAGAGATAAATGCGTGGATTAATAAGTTAAAAAAAGTTGTAAGGGAACCAGACGAAGATACTTATTTTATAGGACATAGTATTGGTTGCCAAGGAATATTAAGGTATTTAGAAACTTTGGGTTTAGGGATTAAAGTTGGAGGGGCAATTTTTATAGCACCGTGGATGGAGTTAGATGAGCAGACAATTAAAGAAGAAGGGGAAGAAGTGATTGAGATAGCAAAACCTTGGACTGAAACTTCGATTGATTGGGATAAGGTAAAATCTCACTCTGATAATTTTGTTTGTATATTTTCTGATGATGATGCTTATGTCCCATTAAGTAATCAAAAGTTATTTGAGGAGAAATTATCCTCGAAGATTATTATGGAACATGGTAAAGGGCATTATTCTCCAGATGATAATATTGAAGATAATCCTGCTGCACTTGCAGAGTTACTGAATATTTCTAATCAATAGTTTTTTAATATCTTATCTCTTTTCTTTTTTATGAAACCAAATCCTGGAGACATTGTTGAGATTCATTTGGTGAAAGTAACTTACAAAGGAGTTCTTCTTGAAAGTCCTGAGTCTGGAATTGTTCTGCTGAAGCTGGATTCAGGTTATAACATAGGGTTTAATAAAAAGGATATTTTGGGGATTGAAGTTGTCGAGAAATATGTTGAAGAAGAGGCACTGCCCGGTTTATCCCAAAGAGGGACAAAACCACAAACTGCGGAATGCGGGGACAAGATAAAAAAGGATGCGAGCAAGCCAAACATTGCGATGATTATTACTGGAGGGACGATTGCTGCGCGGTTGAACCCTCGGAAAGGAGGTGTTGACTGGCTTGATACTCCTGAAAGTTTGTTTAAATTTTATCCTGGGATTTTTGATAAAGTTAATGTGACTAAGATTGAGGTTCCTTTTATGAAGGCGTCTGAGGATATGGATTATAAAGATTGGCAAAAGATTGCAAAGGTCGCTGAAAAATTATTGAATGATCCGAACATCAAAGGGATTATTATAACTCACGGAACAGATTTTTTGCATTATACTTCTGCTGCGTTGAGTTTTTTCCTTAGGGATTTGAATAAACCTGTTGTTTTGACTTATTCGCAAAGGAGCATTGACAGGGCATCCAGCGACGCGAATATGAATCTTCAATGTTCTGCTTTGGCTGCAATTTCAGATATTGCAGAAGTTATGCTTGTCGGACATGCGAACACCGACGATGATTTTTGCTATGCAATGCCTGGAACAAAAGTTCGAAAGATGCATACCTCCCGAAGGGATGCTTTCAAAGTTGTTAATGCCAAACCTTTTGCTAAGATTGAAGGCGAGAAAATTATTAGATTATCAGATTATAAATTGAGGAATAAAAATAAAGTCAAAGTTGATTCAAAGTTTGAGGAAGAAGTCGCGCTGATTAAAGTTTATCCTGGGCAAGACCCTCATTTACTTGATTATTATCTCAGGAATAAATACAAAGGTGTTGTTTTGGAAATGGGTGGGCTTGGACATGTTCCGACGAGAAGAGCAAGAAAAAGCTGGATAAAAAAATTGAAGGAAGTTCAGGATAAAGGGATGATTGTCTGTGCTGTTAGCCAAACGATTTATGGACGGCTTGACCCGTTGGTGTATTCTAATGGCAGAGAGATTTTAGAGACTGGAGTTATTTATCTCGAAGATATGCTTGCAGAAACAGCGTTGGTAAAATTAGGATGGGTTCTTGGGCATAAAGAATGGTCTTCGACAAAAGAGAAGATTAAGAAAAAGATGTTGGAGAATTTTGCAGGAGAGCTAAACAATCGTCTTGAGAAATAGTTTAGCTCGCGATGATATCGCTAAATATCCTCTGGAGAGTTAAATGATAGACTGGAAAAATAAAAAATTAATTTGGATAATTGGGATTGTTTTGGTTTTATTTGTGATTATGATTGTAGTCCGTTCACCTGAAGATGATTGGGTTAAAGATTCTAGAGGAGTTTGGATTAAGCACGGTTCTCCGTCGGGAACTCCAGATTATGTTTTAGAACAGCAGAGTATTGTTGAATGTACCAGAGATTTATACCAAGGAAATAAAATGAGGAATATATCTTTTTCAAGCCAGTGTCTGGGAGTTTGTGGGGATTATGCCGTTGATGTCGTTCATGTTCCGCGAAACAGCGAAGATAATCTTCAGGAAAATAAGTGTGAAGATTACAGAATAGGGGTTGTTAAAAATTTTATTGAACTGGATAGCAACGGGGAAATTGTGAGAGTTGTTGATTAATCACTTCCCTCTTCTCATCAATAAACTTTTTATTTCCCGAATTTCCTTTTCTGCTTTTCTATTGACTCTATAATCAAATTCTGCTTTTAGTCTATCTCTTTGAGCTTGACGGTTTTGGCTCATTAGAATCACCGGGGCTTGAATCGCAGCCAAGCAAGATAATGCGAGATTTAACAAAATAAATGGATATGGGTCTACCACTTCTTTATGAATGAATTTTAATACAAAATATCCGTTAGTTACCATCCATATTCCAATGAAAATAAAAAATAATATTATGAATATCCAGCTACCAGCCCATTTTGTTAGAAAATCTGATGCTTTCTGCCCAAAAGTTTTCGGAACTTTGAATATTGGGTGGGCACTGTAATTATACTTATTCTTCATTTTAATATTTGGAAAAAGATAGTTATAAATTTATTGTTAATTTAAGGAGATATGTTGTAATTATTTGGGGGTTACATTGTAGAAAGGTTTTTATATGTAAAATTTTTGAAGATGTAATGGAACACACAGAAAACATATTCACAAATGATGAATTAAAAACTCTTAGAAAGCTCTATGAAATTTATAGAGACCCTACATGGTTTGGCACTATAGAAGATTATGCTCATAAGAGAAATTCTCTTGAGTTATGGCAAAGATTTTATAAAGAAGCTGGGAAAGTTTGTTTGAATAGTGGTTGTGGAGATATAGTTAAAAGTCGCGAAATAATTCTTTGGCCTAAAGAGTGGATTCCTAAGGAAAAAGCATATTGGAATAATCTTCAAAATGAAGAGATTAATCCAGAATTTTTTGAAATGTTGGGGAGGGGATTTAAAAGTTTGAATATTGGTTATGTTAAATAACTCTTCTGCTTTCCCCCGCTAATTCATTAATTTTATTAACTCCCTCAACTTCTTTCTTTCATGCCAGAAAAAGAATTAGATTACTCTGAATTAAAATTTAAATGCGGGCTTGAGATTCATCAGCAGTTGGATACAAAGAAGTTATTTTGTAATTGTCCGTCGGTGTTGAGAAAAGATGAGCCAGATTTTGAGGTTCGCAGGAAACTTCATGCTGTTGCTGGAGAGAGCGGGAAAATTGACGAGGCTGCTGCACACGAGGCGTCTTTGGGCAAGGAGTTTGTTTATCAAGGTTATAATACAACATGTTTGGTTGAACTTGACGAGGAGCCACCGCATGAGATTAATCAGGAAGCGTTGAAGATTGCGATGCAAATAGCTTTTTTGATGAATATGAAAATTATTCCTATTACTCAGATTATGCGGAAGACAGTTATTGACGGGTCGAATACGTCGGGGTTTCAGAGGACTGTTTTGATTGCGCGCGATGGTTGGATTGAAACAGAACACGGGAAAGTTAGAATAGAGTCTTTATTTTTAGAAGAAGATGCTGCGAGGACTGTTTCAAAAGATGATGGCAAAAGTGTTTATCGTCTTGATAGGCTTGGGATTCCATTGGTTGAGGTTGTTACTGCGCCTGATGTTAAAACTCCTGAGCAGGCAAAAGAAGTTGCGTTGCAGATTGGAGAGATTTTACGGAGTGTGAAAGTTAAGAGGGGGCTTGGGACTATTCGGCAGGATGTTAATGTTTCTATTCGTGGAGAGAACCGCGTGGAGATTAAAGGAATGCAAGATATGAAAATTTTTGTTAAGGCAATTGAGAATGAGATTGAACGACAGGTTAAATTATCCGACGATAATACCCTAAAGGGCACGAGAAATCCTGTTGGTATGGAAGTGCGGAATGTTCTGCCTGATGCGACCACAATATTTATGAGACCTTTGCCTGGTTCTGCGAGAATGTATCCTGAGACAGATTTGCCTTTGCTGAAGATTTCACGGAATTTGATTAATGAAGTTAAGAACGATTTGCCGAAGTTGAGGAAAGAGGTTGAGAGGGAATTGGAGAAGAAAGGATTGAGTCACGAGATGATTAAGTTGCTGTTCCAACAGAATAAGTTTGATGAGTTTAAGGAGCTTCTGGAAATTGTTAGTAATCCGCAGTTGGTTGCTAAGATTCTTTTGGTTTTTCCGAGGGAGATTGCTAGTAAGGAGAAGATTTCTGTTGAAAAGGTAGAGGAAATTTTACATAAGGATATTCTTACACATGTTCTTGAGAATTTGAAAAAGAAGAAGATTTCCGAGAGTCAGATTAAACATGTTTTAGAGAGAATTGTGAATGGAGAAAATTATAATAAAGCTGTTAAGTTTAGGAAGGAGAGCATTCATGGCGTAGAGGAGAAGATTATGAATTTGATTAAGGATAAACCAGGGCTTTCAGAGAAGGCTTATATGGGGCTTGTAATGAAAGAGTTTCGTGGGAAGATTGACGGGAAGGTGTTGATGGAGATTATTGGGAAACATATCAATTGAGTATAATAGTTTTTAAAAATGATTAAAATATAGATATAGAAAATGACTGAAGGAAAAATTGTAAATGTCAAGCCTGGTTCTGTGGGGAAAATTCTTGATTGGGATAAATATCTCGATATTCGTGAAAAAGCAATTTCAGGAGATGAATCTGCTAAGAGTTTATTAAGATTAATCAATGAAGATTTAGATCTATTGGGGGTAATAACCTCTAGAGGGGGTTACGCGATTTCTTATCAAG
>JAHKAF010000106.1 GCA_018825865.1 Nanobdellota archaeon
CAAAGTCTCTCGCTAAGAATCCCAAAAGTAAGCTTCCTTCCTTCAAGGGTTTTAACTAATAAATAATCTATTTCTGAACTTGGTCTATCATTTGTCATATCAATCTTTTCAATTTAGCATATTTAACAATTTCTATACTAAAGTATATAGAATAAATTACCTCACTGTCGCCCGCTCCGAAATCGACGCTTTTAGGTTTCTCTGTTAAATAATTTGCTATCACATTAACAGATTCTTTAAGCGAAGCGAATTCTTTTCCAATCCTAGCCCTCTCTGTCTTCCACAGGACTGATGTAATCCCTTTCATCGTCTGGATTTGAAAGAGCCATTATCTCTCCCTCTTTTGCAATCTCTGACGCTTCTTCAGCCTCGATTTCCATCTTTCTTTTCTCGCTTAACTTAATTTCCTTAACCCTCTTCAATTTCTCATCCTTTCTCTTTGGGAAAGGTTTCTTAACAGAAATAGGAAGAATACCCGAATTAAATTCAACCTCTGCAATTTTCAGTGCATCGTAATTTATCTTCTCTAAATCCTCCTGGGAAATCTTAATCAGCAACGGCGCATTCATTGCTATCTGCAAAGCCCGTGCTCCAAGAATCCTTGCTGTTTCATATCGTGTAAAATCTGACGGTTTCATTTAAAACTCCCTTCAACCTTTTTAATTATGTCCTTGCTGACTTTTTCAGACAACTCTAATACAGATTCAAACTCTTTTATAGTTAATGGTTCAATTTCTGCTTTCTGCATAGAAGAGATAATCCCTTTAGAGTTGCTCCCAATTGTGACTCTTGTTTCACTCAAATCTTCTTCCTCTCTTGTTGGGTCAACTAAAAAGTTCTTTCCTATCTTGTGAATTGTTATCGGAATTGTAATATCTTTTTTTAATGGAAGAGGATTTTTTGTCAGTTCCCCGAATAAAACTTTTCCTTCTTTCTCGTCATACTTTGGCATTTTCGCGTTTTTCAAAGCAGCTATTGCTCCAATTCCAGCAGCATCCATAAGATTCCCGTCGTCGTTAATTGTATAAATATCTATAAAAACAGTCCAGACTTTTTCTCCTTCCACAATACATAATTTATCAAATTCAATAAATTTACTTTCTCTTATTCCTCTATCAATAACTCTTGCAAGTTCAATTGAGGGAAACTTCGGAGGTCCGCTTTCAAATCTTGGAGAACTTAAAGGAAGCAGTTCTGTTGTAACCATCATTGTTCCTTTGTCTTTAGAATCTGGGTAAGGAACACCAACATCCATTTTCACTCCAACTAAAACTTCTGTCTTTCCAATTCTGACTCTTGCACTTCCGTCGGCATTTTTCGCAATTCCAGCATCAATAATAATATTTCTAAATTCATCAGCCCCTCTTCCATCAAACCTTTTTCCTTCTGCAAGATATTGTTTAATTCTATTTCCTGTTAAATTTGTTGTTTCCATTTTAATCAACAACCTCCAACACTCTTTTGAGATTTAATTCTAGTCTAGAATCAGAGGATTTGGTCCCTGAATTTTTGTCTAATAAATCTCTAAATTCATACAAGCCATCAATAAATTCCGTAAAGGTAAGAACACTCTTTCTATTATAGGGGGGAGCAATCCCTTTATCAAATTTTATGTCTGTTATTAAGACACTTCTATAAGGGGGGATTATCAACCTCTTAACTTGTCCTTTAATTGATAAAACTTCTTCGTTATTATATGAAATGCTCGCTTCTACTACATCAAAATAACTCATTTCACAACCTCCTTCAGTGCTTTCTTTTGAACTTCATAAATCTCTTTGCAGGCTTCTCGTGCGAGTCCCACAGCTTCCATTAATTGCTTTTTGTCAATGTTTCCATCAATCTGAATATGTGTCATCTCTCCGTTGCTAGTAAAAGTCATCGGAATATCTGATGCTCCTTCACCCTCATCAAAAACCGAATCCTCGTATTTGTCGACGTCAACAACTAATTCTTTGTCTAACTTTCCTATTGATACGCTTGACACTATGTCTCTCATTGGAATTCCTGCGTGAGCCAAAGCCATTGCAGCCGCGTTTATCGCAGCACATCTCGTAGAAGCGTTCGCATCCAAAATATTAATATGAACATCAATTACCATATTTGAATATTTGTCAATCATAAGTACTGGCTCCAAAGCCCATTGAATTATTTTGCTAATCTCTGTGCTTCTTCTGTTCGGTCCTGGTCTTATTCTGTCCTCAACTGAAAAACTCATCATATTATAAGTACATCTTAAGGTCCCTTTTTCAGGGTCTTGTAAATGTTGAGGGTGCATTTTTTTCGGACCATAAACCGCAGCAATTGCATTAGTCTTCTTTCCATCAGGGCCTTCCCATGAAAACCTCGCACTTCCGTCGGCATTCGCAATCACACCAACTTCAGCACTCATCTTTCGCATTTCATTAAACTTCCTTCCGCTTTTTCGTTTGAATGTTTTTGCTGTCATTTTTTAAAATCTTCCTCCCACTAGATTACATACTTCTGTCCAATAAGCTGGAAGTTTACTTTTATCTCCTGATTTAATTTGTTCCTCTAAATTTGATATCTTTTCCATATTTTCTAATTTTATTTTAATTGAATTTCTAGTATGTTCATCAGTTTTATATTCAATCATTTCTTCCTCTCCTCAAACCATTTAGTTATTTCTTCTGTTAAGCCAGATATAAAAGATTTTTCAGTTACAAACATCACAGCTTCTTTCGCAAGTAGTTCTTTCTCGATGCTGTCGCCTTTTATCCAGATTACTCCGTTCTGCCCGACAGTTATATTACAGCCTGTCTTGTCCTTTATTAAATTGACCATGCTCCCTTCCTTTCCAATCACCCTCGGAACTTTGTTTGAATTTATCTCAACAATTATTCCCTCATCTATCTTTCCTAACCCTCGTGACTTAAGACTCAAATCAACCCCTCTTTTATTGATTGCCCATATTTTCGCAATAGCCATATCCCCAATATCCATCACTTCATCAAGCCCGTCTTTATTGACATATCTTGGAATTTCATTTAAAGACAAGAATGCATTGTCTGAATAACCAATATCAAGGAACCAACCATTTATTGTAATATTCTCAACTTTTCCTATAACCACGTTTCCTCTCCGAGGCTGATAAACTCCAGAAAGCGAAATCACCTTCACCAGCTTACCACTTTTCTCAGCCAGCCCAAACCGCATAGCAACTATTCCTTTGTCTGTTTTCTCTGTCCCTTCCCCTGGCAAGTAATCCTCTCCTTCAGCAATCACTTCCCCTGGTATTACGATTTTTCGTTCTGTCATTTTGATTACCAACTCCGTGCCACTTCCAATGTGGCGAACTCAAAATTTTTAATTTTGTTATCTGTCATTTTATAAATTTTTTAATTTCCTCTGGATTTGAATAATGAATGACAAACCCTTCTCTCGAATCAGCCATTATTCTTCCATCTTTGATTGGATAATAAACACATTGGTAATCTTTCTTTCCTTTCATTAAAAACCTTGCAGAATTAGGAAGAGGTTTTATCCCAGCTTTTTCTCCTATAAATTTCGCTTTCAAAAATGATATCCCTCTATTTCCCCCCCTAAAATCATTTATCCAAGGGATTTCTGAGATGTCTCCTTTTTTTAAATCTTTTATTCTCCTTGAATTATTAACTTCTATTGTATCTACCATCTCAATCTTCTCCTTGTTTTATCTCCTCAGTCAAAGCTGAACCATGAGTTGTATTATTTAATTTATCATAAAAATCCATAATTAATCCTGCAGGAACACTCACCACAACTTCTAAACTTCCGTCGTCAAGCCATCTCTCAGATTCTTTGTACTGGTTAACCAATCCATAAACTTTTCCAGTATGAATCGCAGGAATAGTAATCTTGACTTTTTTTGTCTCAATTTTTATTGGAATAATTTTACTTATCGCTGTAACAATATCTTTAATCTGGATTTCCAGAGGGACGTTTTTAATATTAACATGTGCCTGTGCCAAAGCGCTTTTGATTCTTTCAGCAGTATGTGGATTCCCTGTCTGAGGATCAACTCCGTTGCTCACCAAAAAATCAACAACCTGTTTGAACTTTTTCTCCTGCTCAGCATCCCGATGTTCTTGAGTCAACTGAACTTCCCCTTCTTTGATTATTTTCTGAATAATAGTCTGAGTATCTGTAGTTCCAAATGCACTTTGCAAATCAGAATCAGATGCAGCAAGACCTTTTTTCGAATCAGTAAAAATCCTGTCACTCTCTGCCTCCACCGACGCTGTTTCACCTTTCTTGAACTTCAGCGCATCATCAAGCTTAACTATAATTTCAAAATTCTTTCCTGTTTTTTTAATTCGTGCTATTGTGTTTGTCATTTTAATCTTTTCGAGTATTTTCTAAAAATTTATCATAAATTTTAATATAATCATTTGGGAAATTTCTTAGATAACTTATTGCAGAGCAAAGTAATACAAAAGAATCTACATTATTAACTCCGTCAAGTAATTTATAATCCACACTCGATAGATGAGAACATTGTAATCCTATTAGCCCCAATGACAAACCAACAGTACTGATACCCATTATTATACTACTCAACCCCATCCTATTTCACAAACTCCTCAACTTCCTTGCCTTCCAATTTTTTAAATTTTAAATCATCAACTGCGATATAGCCTAACTCAAATGTATTTATATCAAATTTCTTTCCCTGAATTCCTTTGAAAATATTTAAAGCGTCTTTAGCTCCTCTCTTAATTGTTGAATCTTCTTTGTATGTTTCCCTCAGCTTTTCCCTGAGTTTCTCGTCGTCCTCGCCAATCGCGTTCGCATAATAAGAAAAATAATTTCCAGTTACACTACTTGTATAAAGCTCTGGTTTCTTGCCATTGACTCCTGCAACCATGATGAAAACACCAAAAGGTCTTGCTCCGCCATACTGCGTGAATTGCTGTTGGATGTTAGCGACTTCTTTAATTATTAGTTCTGGTTCTATTGGAGAATCATAAGTTATTCTATGCTGTTGTGCCAGAACCTGCGCCCTTTCCACAAGAACTCTCGCGTCTGAAATAATTCCAGTCACACTTGCAATAATATGGGAGTCAACCTCAAATATTTTGTTCGCGGATTTCTGCACAATTAATTTATCAACTATTCTTTTGTCAGCTAATATGAAAACTCCGTTAGCACACTTCATTCCAATACTCGCACTCCCAAGCCTGACAGCTTTCTCTGCATACTCAACCTGAAGCAAATGCCCTTCTGGCGAAAACATCGTCGCTGTTCTGTCATAACCCATTGCCTGATGCTGAATGTCTGTTGGCATATCCATTATATATACCTCCAACTAAAGCGCGTGTTTGAAATTTTCAATTTCATTGTGTCCATGTGATATATTCTTAGAGAATTTAATAATATTATCTCGTTTCTCTTCTCTTCAAAATTTAGAAATATGGGGAGTTTATAAGTTTTTTGGTGAGGTTTTGGCTCGCGTAGGGCGCGAGGGATTAATGGCTCCGAACTAGACTTTGTCAAAGTTCTTCGAGGGAGAGAGGTTGTTATTAACTTAATAAATTTGCTAATGTTTTATTAAACTTTTCAACCGCGATTTTTGACATTTCTTCTCTTATTGGTTTAGGGATTTTCCCTTCCATTTCTTTACTTTTTCAATATAGATTTCCCATTCTTTTGTTTCTTTAGCCCTATCATCAAATGGTTGTAAGTTCATACTATTCCTTTTTTCTAAGAAATAGTGTCTAGCTACCATACACCCATAAATACTAAATAGCATTTCTGCAATTTGTTTGTTATTATATAAACCATTTGTCATATTTTCATTATAACTCCAAAACTATTTAAATCTTTAGTTTTGTAACTACTATAAAATTAATAGCATTATCTCCTAACCCCCAATCCCTCAGATCAAAGTCACGTCTTTGATCGCGCCCTTAAGGCTTTCAGCGTCCCACTAACTTTCTCAACATTCATCGCCTCGGAAAAAGCACAAAGCGAAGCACGAACAGAATCAACAGCCTCGCGATTTACAGAAATCACAGCAAAATCTTTTTCAGTCTTAATCCAACCTAAACCAGATTTTGACATTCCCAAAATTCCAATAAACTCAAGAATCGCCTTTTCAACATTCACCCTCAGATTCTTCCCTCTAATTAACAAATACCTTTTATTCTCGCGCATTGATGGTTTCAGGGGTTTCATTCAAAATAACCTCTGTGCATTTTTTGGATGAATGAAAATTTTCCTCTGGACCTACTTGGCATATTTGCGTTCATTTAAACACCAAGAATTGTCTGAATAAAAATGTTTCTAAATAAAATTGCTCGCACATTCGTGCTCGATTGATATGTGTTATTAACAAAAATCTGCACTGCTCAGTGTACCCTAATTGTGGAACGTAAGGGCAAAGTCTCTTGTTGCGAGGTGCTCAGTTGCCCAATATATTATACGAAGCTATCAATTAATAATATCTTTGTGAACAACTTGGTGAAGCCAGTTGTAAGTTAATAATCTCCGAGCAAAGCGAGGCAATATCAGACAATATTTATATAAACCCTTCTTCACAATTATCCTAAAAGAGTTGAAAATATA
>JAHKAF010000107.1 GCA_018825865.1 Nanobdellota archaeon
ACGCTAATGTTGTCCCACAACCACAAAAAGGGTCTAAAACTATATCCCCCTCATTAGAACTTGCTTTTATGATTTTATCTAATAATGCTTCTGGTTTTTGTGTCGGGTAACCTAATCTTTCCTTTGCTGTGTTTGTTAATGATGGAACATCCCAAACATCTTGAGGAACTCTACCTAATGGATGTTTTCTTAAATATTGTTTTCCATCAATAATTTTATACATAACCTTTGCTTTTTCCCTATATGGTTCTCTCACAGCGTCAACATTAAAAGTATATTTATCTGATTTGGTATAAAATAAAATGCTATCGTGTTTTCTTGCCCATCTTTCTTTGCTTACTCCCCCAACCCCATAACTCCATATAATTTCATTTTGGAAATTATCATAACCAAAAACTTCATCCATAACTTGTTTAAGATAATGGCTTGCGTGCCAGTCGCAATGAACATAAATACTTCCTGTTTCTTTTAGAACTCTCCAACACTGCTCTAATCTTTCTCTCATATAAGCGATATAAACATAAATTCCTTTGCTATGTCCTCTACCTTTCCATCTCTTTTCTATATCTTCATATTGTTTTAGAATATTTGGTTTAATCTGGCTCTTAATTTTTTCCCAGTGTTTATGACTATCTGAAAATTTTAATTTTGTTAATTTATCTTTAATCCAAAAGTTTTCATATTCTTTTTTTGAGAAAAAAGGTGGGTCTAAATAAATCAAATTCATAGAATTATCATCAAACTTTTTCATAACATCAATACAATCACCACAATATACAATATTACCTTCCATTTTATTAGATTAATAAAACATTTGTTTTAAACCTTTTTATTTTTTGTTTTGTCGTGGTTTATTCCAATAGGGAGATTTACACCTTGGACATACCGTCGGCTCTTTTTTTATGTCGTTGGGTATCCATTCGTGCTTACATCTCTCACATCTAAAACCCTCTTTCTATACTTAAAAATATATAATTAAATTATCTGCCCCTATTATTGAACTCATCAGTTTCTTCTTGTAAGATTCTCTCCCTTTCAGAGATTAAGCTTGATTTGACTCTTTTCAATCCTTCATCATAAACTCCTTCAAAAATATCATCGTGTGTAATTTCATAAAGAACTTTCCTTAATTCCCCTTCTGGAGCACGAGTTATTTTTCTATATACATCATCACTAAGATAATATGTTTTTTCAACAGAAGAGCCATGTGGAAGATTAATGGGAATTCTATATTTATTTACTAATTCCATCACCTCCCCACTAAAGAACCCTTTTTATTAATTTCTATTATTTGGGATATATTATCTAACTTCCTGTCTCCAACGCTTAATCACAATTGTGAACCCAATCACCCTCGCTGTGTAATTTTTCCCAAGTTTGTCAAGAATCTCTTCTGAATATTTTTTAACATCTTCCTTGTTCTTCCGCGCGCTCGCCAAAACAGAAACCTTCACATTCTTGCAATTGTTAAACTGGTGCTTTAAACTCTCAATAAAATTAGTTGTAACCCCATTTTTCCCAAGTTGTATCTGTCTTATTGGTGGCATTTTATATTTTAAACCTCATTAAATCTTTTGCTATAATTATCTTTCCCTTATAATTTTTCTTAATATCTTTTTTAACTTGTGGCAAATAAGTATCAGCAACATGAGTTACAATTAATTTCTTAATTTTTGTCTCTTGAGCAAGTTTACCTAATTCTTCACCACTTAAATGATTTCTCAAATTACAATGTTTTGGAAAAGTAGCTTCGATAATTGCTAAATCCGTATTCATACAGGCCTCTTTCAATCCTTCACAATAGGAAGAATCTCCAGAATAACAGAGAGCTTTCTGAAAATACTCAATCCTATATGCTAATGCTATAATATCATGGCTTACTAAAAAAGGTGAAATCCTAAAACTCCCAATTTTAATCTCTTTATTTAATTCAATAATTTTTAGACGATTCAAATTTTTATGATCGTCCAAATGAAATGCTTTCAACATGTTTTCTATATCTCTATTAATCCCCTCTGGACCATAGATAAAATATTTTTCTTTAAGTTTATTTTTATCAGGAGCGTCTAAGATAAACAAAATAAAATGGCTTAAATCTGAAGAATGGTCTGCATGCATGTGGGAGATAAAAATATGGTTTAGTCCATAAAGTTTAATTCCTAACTTAGTTAAGTAGTTAATAGTCCCGCTTCCAAAATCAAACATAATCTTATTTTTGTTATCTTCTAATAAATGACTTGAACACGTTCTTTTTGCGAATGGCACAAAAGTTCCAGAACCTAATATAGTTATCTTCATCTCCCTCCCTCCCCAATAAATTTTAAAATATCTCCTCTCTTAACTTTTATCTTCTTAAATTTCCGAACCCCGAACGTCCCTGTTTTCATTCCCAATTCTTTGTAAATATCTTTACCTCTGAATTTATGAACCCAAACATCACTTTTGTTTTTCTTCCAATCTTTGCTGTGGGCTGCACAAAATATTGCTGCTTGCCTAACATCTCCCCATCTTGGTCGCCCCTTGATATTAACAAAAGGGCTCCCTGCATCGTCGGTGTGGAAAACAAAATCATTCGGATGAACCTGTGCAATCAAAGCCTCGTTATTCTCCGCATTTTTTCCTGCCAATATCAAAGTATTCTTGTCTGTAAGTAACTCCCTGAATTTCATACAAGTAAAAATAGAATCAAAGTTTTAAATCTATTCTTCAACAGAGAACAATCTTGAAATTACCAATATCCCAATCACTGAAACAAAAGTTACAATTAAGGCACTAATTAACTTTCCTTTTACAGGACTTACTGCAGAAATTTTATCAACATATTCTGTTATGACATCTCTCCAAACTAATGCCATCAAAAAACCAAATGCAGCAACAATCGCGGTGTTGATGGCTTTCCTGAATTCTTTACTAAACTCTTCACGGGATTTTTTCAGTTTTTCTCTCGAAGCTTTTGCCCTCTGTTTAATTCTTTCCTTTCTTGTTAGATTTTTATTTTTCATATTATAGTCAACACCATTGTTCTAATGCTTCTTTTTACCGAACTTTGCTTGTGCCCTTTAGGGTATGAGGGAAGCATGAAGCATTAATTCCATTGTTCTAATGCTTCTTCCAGTTCAACATGATTTTTTGCGTATTTTTTCAGAGGAATTTTTTTCAAAACAGCGTCGACAGCCTGGCGCATTGCAATTGCTCCTGCTTCTGTGCCGAATTTATGCCCGTGAATTCCTCCCCCTGCCTGAATCACCAAATCTTTTCCTAAATGTTTAATCAAAAAAGGAACATGTCCTGGATGAAGCCCACCTGATGAAACAGCCAGAACTGGTTTTATCTTCCCCCAGTTTTGTGCCAATCTTTTTGCAGTTTCCTTAACTTTATGTTTTTCAATATCTTCTTCAATCTCTTGGATGTCTTTTATCTTTCCTTCGAGTTTTCCAATACCTGTTCCAATATGAATCTGGTCAACACCTATTAATCTCGCAAAGTCAGCAAGAACCATCATGCTAACTCCGTGTTCAGGATTTCTGTCAAAAGCAGCGTGCATTGCTCTGTGCGCGTGAATTGCCATCTTAAAATTTGCCTCACGGAGAGTTTGGACAGCAGCCCATCCTGAAGTGATAATATCAATCATAATATATTTACCTCCCATTTTCTCGACGAGCTGAGCCCGCTTAAGCATTTCTTTTGTCTCTGCAGTCACATTAACAAGATAACTTTTTTTCTCTCCTGTTTCTGATTCTGCTTTGTCAGCCATCTCAAGAGTTTTAGCCAGGCGATTCTCAAATAAATTGAATTTCTGCGACGATAAATTCTCATCATCTTTAACAATGTCGCATCCGCCTTTCCAAGATTCATAAGCAGATTGTGCATGGTGTTTTGTGTTCAGCCCAAGTTTTGGTTTTATTATTGTTCCCACCAAAGGCCTGCTTTTGATTTTCATAATTTTTCTGATACCCTCTATCCCATATTTCGGTCCCTTAAAACTTTCAAGAATACTTTTCGGAAAACTTACATCTTCAAGTCTTATTGTCCTGACAGATTTCATTCCGAAAATATTACCTGCAATCGACGACAAAATATTAGGGACATTATCATACTCAAACAATTCTTGAGGGTACGCAACCTTAATCCAACCAGATTTCTTAATAGAAAAAACCTTTGCCCTCAACTTCTTCACATAATCCAGTTCGCCCTTTTCAACTTCTGTCCATGTTCCTGTGCTCGACTCAAGCGCAACAATATTCGCTGCCTTTTCAAGAGACAAACCTTTTGCAGGATTTATCTTAAACAAACATATCAAATCATTTTTCGGTTTATAACGCAAGTCTATGAAATCAAATTCTTTTTTCATTTTCGCCTCTTTTGAGGATAATAGAAATTAATCCTTAATAAATTTAATGCAAACAAGCAGGCAAATCTCCAGCTTCACGATGATGTGCAACACACTCACAACAGGCCCCTTTTCTTTCGCAACCGGGCCAATCGCATGGGCATTCTTTCAAATTCTCGTCGCGGTTTGGGCATGGTTTTCGGGAAGTCATTTTTCAACTTTTCCAATCATCTTTTCGACAACAGGTAAAATCCTCCTAAAAATTTTCTCATGCCCTTGCGTATTTAGGTGAATCCCATCGTGTAAATCTTCTGCAATCTTTAGAATATCTCGAGTAGGGAGAAAAATAACCTTTTCTTTTTTACAAATTCCTTTAATCTTCTCGTTATATCTTAGAATGTTTTCATTTGAGTAACTATCACCATTTTCTTCCCAAGGAATTGTTTTAGATTCATCGACTTCTGGCAACTCCAGAAAAATGATTTTATCTGTATATTTCTTTGCCTTATCAATTAGCTCATAAACATTTTTTTCAAATTCTTCTAATTTTACCCAAGCCTTACCAAAGTCCTTATTATATAATGAGTCGTTCTGCCCTATCTCGAAGATTATCATACTTCCGTAGTCATAATCTGAAGAATCTTCTGAATATATTCTGGCACGTAATTCATTTTCAAATCTCTTTAACAAATCTTTTGTAGTATTTGATTCAATTCCAAGATTATACACAAAAGTATCTTCTCTCTTTTGGAAAAAATAATTTTTTAATCTCTCAGCCCAACCCCCTTTTTCTAAATCAAACGCTCCCCATGTAGAACTGTCCCCGAATGCGAATATTAAATTTGTTTTCATCAAATCCCCCTCACCTTACTTCCATTCCCCACATCCTCGACAATAAAACCTTTCTCTTTAATTTCATCCCTCAAATCATCAGCATTTTTCCAATCTTTTTTCTTCCGTACTTTTTCTCTTTCGTCGACGAGTTTCTGAACTTCTTTAGGAATTTTAATCTCCACCTTCTCCAACAACTTCAATCCAAAAACTTCATCCATCTTTTTTATTGTCTGAAGTTTTCCTTCGGCTTTGTCGTCACGAACAAGCTTCCATAAAACCTGTAAAGCTTTAGGGGTATTCAAATCATCATTCATCGCAGTTTCAAATTCTTTAAGATATTTTTTATTTGCCCCTTGTAAAAATTTTTCTCTAAAATTTTTCGGGGCCTCGTAGAGGTTCTTGCACCTCTTTGGTGTACGCCTGTGGTGTTTGCCGTCGTCACTGAGTTCAGAAATTATGTTTTTCAGACGCTGGTATGTCTGCTGAGCTGATTTCAAATTTTCTAAATCAAAAACTAATTTCTTTCTATAATGCGTAAACAAACACAAATATCTTAATTCCATTGGAGAAAAATCTTTTTTCACTAAGTCTGAAAGAGTCATGATGTTCCCCCCACTCTTTGACATCTTACCTTCTTTTAATGTAAGGTGATTACTGTGCATCCAATATTTCACCCACGGACTTTTTCCAGTAACTGATTCTGTTTGAGCAATTTCATTTGTGTGATGAACTGAAATGTGGTCAACCCCTCCTGTGTGAATATCAAACTGCTCTCCTAGATGTTTCATTGACATTGCAGAACATTCAATATGCCAGCCAGGAAACCCCTTGCCCCACGGAGAATCCCATAACATCAAATGGTTCTTGTGCTTTCCAACACCTTTAAACCACAAAACAAAATCCTGTGGATTCTTTTTCTCCTCATCGACTTTAACTCTTGCACCAGCCTTCAAATCACTCAATTTTAATTTAGCTAATTTATGGTAATTCTTGAACTTACTGACGTCAAAATAAACTGCGCTCTCAGATTCATAAGCAAAACCTTTCTTCTCCATAACTTTTACCATTTCAATCATTTCCTTGACATACTTTGTTGCATGGGGCCACGCATCTGGTTCAAGAATATTCAACTTCTCTAAATCTTCCTTAAACACCTCTTCATATTTTTGTGCTATTTTCAACATAGAATCTTTTGTCAACGGAAGCCCTTCTCTCTTAATAGCCTTCACCATTTTGTCCTCTCCTTCATCAGCGTCGGAAGTCAAATGCCCTACATCCGTTATATTAATTATATGCTTAACCTTATAGTCATTAAACTGAAGCGTTCTTATTAGAATATCCTCAAAAACATATCGCCTCATATTTCCAATATGTTGATACCAATAAACAGTCGGCCCACATCCATAAATCCCAACCTCTTTATCCTTAATCGGTTTGAAAACTTCCTTTTTTCTTGTTAAAGTATTATATAATTTCAATGGCATGATATCCTTAAGAAATCTCAATTTAAATAACTAATTATTCACTTTCTATAACCAAGTCAACATCAACACTCGCCCCGTAAGGGCTGTTGCCTTTTTCAATTAGAACTGAATATCTGATTTGGCAAGGAGGTGTTGATTCAGGAATTCCAAATCTTATGAATACTGGGTCGTCCATCATGTTTCCTGCAGGAATTACGATGTTATTTCTGTCTTTACCGAGGGTAATTAAGTCCTCTGCTTCAGAGAGCCTCATATCACAACTTGTCTCTTCCGCAGAAATTGAATACGAAAATGAGCTCGCACTTCCTTCCACATTCCTTATAGAAAAACCAAACCCTAAATCCTGCTGACCTTTTTGTATTTTAACCAATCTTGTCGGAGGATAAACAACAATCTTTCTTGAACTATCTTCTGCGAATAATTTGTTAATTTCACCTTTAACTGCCTGGTCAATTCCATTAATGTTTTCCACAGCACCTTTGAAGATCGTCCTCACTAAAATCAATCCAAGAATCAAAACAGTCATAAGCAGAACAATCGTTACAATAGTCCCGACGCTCATTTCCATCGCTGCCTTTTTAGAAGTTATAGGTTTCATTTTATATTGTAGGAAAATTAGGTAGGTTTTTTGAAATATAAACTGTTAGGAGAATTGTTACAACAAACAAAACTATACTTAAGATTATTCCAATTGTACTCAGCTTCTTTGCTTTTTTTGATAAAAGCGTGTTTTGTTTTTTACTTTGGACGATTCCGATTATTCCGAATACAACCCCAGCCAGAGGCGTAAAGAAAGCCATGACTATGCTAATCACTCCAAAGACATAAGCAACAACTTCCATATCCCCACTTTTTTTATCTGCCATTCTTATAACTAATAAAATTGTTTTTATAAATGTTTTTAATTTGTCCCAACTCCCGACCTCGCACGAGAATGGATAAATAATACCTTCTACCACGAAGTCGCTCGCCCACCCTAAGAGACATAGTTAATTTAATAGCTTCGCATTATATGTTGAGCAACCAAGCCCTGTTTTTATTGTTATCAGTTTTATAATCAATACGACGAGTTTACGAGGAGCAATAAATTAAAACAAAAATGGGACGAGGGGGATTTGAACCCCCGACACCTAGATCTTCAGTCTAGTGCTCTCCCCCTGAGCTACCGTCCCGTAAACAATAAAAGAATGGGGAGTTTTTTAAATGTTTAGAATATCTATTTTTGATTACACAAATTCTTAAAAAGAGTAATTAGATAAATTTAACATGGCAATTATTCCAGCAGGAGTTAAAGTAGCAGATTCTTCACTTGGAGTGGCTTATAGAGATAGAAAAGGAAATGTATTTTTTATGATTCCTCGTTCTATGCAAGAGATTATAGAATCAAGAGTTACAAATGGGAGGGGTTATATGAACCCAGAAGATTTGAAAAGTAGGTTAAATATCCCTTATGCCGAAAACCCTTTTAAAAATAATATTACTCCAGAAATTTTTTGTTATAGGAGAATGGAACTTCCTAAATTTATCGGGTGGAATGAAGATTTAAGGAATGGTCATCCATCCTATGAAAAACTTATTCATACAATTATTTCTTTACCATAAAATAGTAAGTCGAGAATAGACCACCTTTATGCAAATCACTGCGTGGATTTGCGTTCGAACTTGTTTGATGAAACCATGCAAAGTTGCAAAGCAATCTTTGTGTAGCGTAGCGAGGGGGCTATTAGTGTAAGCTAGGAATAGGCCACCTTCTGTTGTTCTTCGCGTTAGCAAACAGAACATGTTGACATTCGACTAAGCCCTCTCAAAGAGGTTGCACCAGTTGAGATAGTCGTTTCATCAAATCCAATATCTCTCAGCTTCCTCCACGAGTTCATTGCTCGATACTGGCTGTGGCGTTTCTTTACTAGAGCTTTGCCTCGCGACAATCTTCCTTTCGAAAGACAACTCCTGCTGGTCTGACATAGTCAGGGTGGGCGGACCTTCCTCAGAATTCGACAATCATATTTATCGTCTGTCTATTTAAAGACTGAACTCCGAAGTCAACTACCCGGCTTACAAAAATAAAGAGGATAAGAGGTTTTTAAGTTTTGTGTTCAGTATCTTTTTCAGATTATTTTTTAATAACTTTATTTCCTATAATGATTCACAATTGCTCCGATTGCTCCGATGAAAACTATTGTAGGAAACCATGGAAAATAAAATTGCATAACCCCCAAATCTCCCAAAAACCAACCTCCTGCCAGCACCAAAACAATCACCCAAAACGTCGGAAATTCTTTTGCCATTTTTATTAATCTCTTTTAATTAAGATAATTAAGTTGATAGATTATTTAAATGTTTCTCGAGGCTAATAAACATATGAGAGAGTAATCTTTTTTTCAAAAGATTCTTGTAATGCTGTTAAGAATTCTACTACTTTTGGGTCTTCAGGTTTTAATCCAGCTAACTCTAAAGGATTATATCTTTGGTTTAAGAGTGATAGATGGAGGTCTATTCTTTGTTCAGTTTCTCCAATACCTCCTCTATAATATTGCAAATAAAATTGTATTATTCTGGCTTTTAATGTTTCAAAAAGAGGGTCGTTTCCTCCATTAAGATTTTTGTTCACTCTTAAACTTTTTCTCTCACGAAGAGATATTAGATTAGTATGAAATTATAATTAGATAATCTTCTATAAAAATAAGATTCTATTCTAATTATATAATCCAGAATATAATAACAAAATTAAAATGAGATATCTTTACCCTTTAATTGAAATAAAAAGCAAAATGTATATATTGGACTAAAGAGAACGCCTAAGAAATTTGTTATGGTTCCAATAGCAAAAATTAAAAACATAGAATTCTTCTAAAGAACATGGTAAAGAGGTGGATACAAAGAGCAATTCATCAGCCAGGAAGGTTGCACAGGGACCTTGAAATACCAAAAGGCACAAAAATTCCTATTGAATTGCTGAATAAAATCATCAGGGCAAATGCAGGGCAGACAATAACAAATCCGACGAGGACAGGGAAGAAAAAGATAAAAGTGACGAGAAAGATTGAACAGCGCGCGATTCTTGCAAGGAATTTGAAGATACTTTCCAGAAGAAAATGAAAATAAAACCTGTCTTTGCATGGCATAATTTCTAGATAAATGAAAGCCCTCTCTTTAAAACAACCATTTGCAGAACTGATTCTTCAGGATAGGAAGAAAATAGAATTAAGAAAGTGGAATACCAAGTTTCGTGGAGAATTTTTGATACATGCTTCTAAAATCTCTGATAAAAATGCCATGAAAAAATTCGGGTTTAGTGCTCTGCCATGCGGATTTATCGTCGGAAAAGCCAAGTTGATAGATGTTAAAAAATATAAAACTAAAAAAGAACATGACAAAGACAAGAATCTCCATCTGGCTTCAACTTCTTTTGGAAATTACGGATTTATCTTAAAAGACGCAAAAAGAATAAAACCAATTCCTGCAAAAGGGAAGCTGAATTTTTGGGAGTTTGAGGGTTAGTTGGGATGATTAGTAAGGGAAAAGATTAAGAATTCTAAAGTCTTATGAATTTTATGGAAGTTAACACCGGAGGATTAAAGAAATTTGTTCATTCTAAAAGTCATAAACTAAAGGCAGACCCTGAAATTGAAAGGGGCATCGACGAGGGTTATAGACAATATTACAAGAGGAAAAGAAAGGAAAGAATAAGAAATTGGATAATTGCAATTGTTATAGCATTGATGATTCTGGGTTGGTTGTTGTTTAGGTAGGGGAAAGTTTTTCTCTAGAAATTCTAAGAAGATTTTTTAATCGACCAGCTTTTATAATTCCCGCAGTCATACTACTTTATCTAAATCAAAAAGAATTATCTAA
>JAHKAF010000108.1 GCA_018825865.1 Nanobdellota archaeon
AAACTTGCAGATAAGTTGGGTAATCTTGGGACAATTGATGTGCTCCCAGCGAAGGAGCAGAAAAGAATAGCAGAGGAAGTTCTTGAGGTTTATGCACCTTTGGCAAATCGTTTTGGGTTGGAGTATATGAGGCGGAGATTAGAAGAAGAGGCATTTAAGATAATTAACCCCCGCAGGTATAAAGAGATTACAGGTTTTTTGAAAGATTCAGAGGAAAAGAGGAGGGAGTTTATTGAAAATTTTGTTGAGGAAGTTAAGAATTTGTTGAAAGGGAAAACTAATATTCTTAAGATTAAAGGGCGTGAGAAACACATTTATAGTATTTATAAGAAACTTCATAGGACAAGTTTGCATGAGCAAATGGACCATTTTGCCATGAGGATTACTGCTAATTCTGTGAAAGATTGTTATGATGTCTTAGGAATTTTACATGAAAATTATAAGAATATTGAGGGCACTCTTAAAGATTATATTGCTTCTCCAAAACCAAATGGTTATCAATCTTTGCACACTGTTTTGAAAACTTCTGATGGAAAGTATGTTGAGGTTCAGGTTCGGACGCAGGAGATGGACGAGATTGCAGAAGAAGGTGTTGCGGCACATTGGTCTTATAAGAAGATGAAGTCAGACGAAGGGTTTGAGAAAAAGACTGCGTGGTTAAGGTCTGTGCTTGATTTGCAGACGAGTGAGAAAGATAAGGAATTTTTGAAGACGATTAAACTGAATGTTTTTGGAGATAAGATTTATTGTTATACTCCCCAGGGAAAAGCGATTGATTTGCCGAAGGGCTCGACTGTGCTTGATTTTGCTTATCATATTCATCAGGAAATTGGGAACCGCGCAGTTGGAGGGAGGATTAATGGGGTGTTTTCTCCACTTAAGAAAGAGTTGAGTTCAGGAGATGTTCTTGAGATTCTTACTAATAAACATCAGAGACCGAGGAGAGAATGGGTTAAGTTTGTGGTTTCTGCGCGCGCGAAAAGTATAATCCGGAAAGAGGTTAAGAAATACGACAAGATTCCTGTGTCTACAATGTGTTCTCTTAAGAAATCTGAGAAGGAGAAATTTGATGACCTGGCATATTCGCCTGAGTTTCCGAATCATAATCTTTCTTTGGCAAAGTGTTGCTTGCCGATTCCAAAAAAGGAAATTGTAGGGGTTGTTAAATCACATAAAAAAATTTCAGTTCATGTTAAGGATTGCAGGATGATAAAGGAAGCGAGTGATAGGGTTGTTCCTGTTTTTTGGAAAGAGACTTTTAATCGTCCGATAAAGATTATTGTCGAGGCGTCTGATAGGTCAGGGATACTTGCAGATATTTTGAACACGATTTCCAGAGGAGGTTTTGTGGTTAAAGAAGCAAATGCTAAATTAAAGGGGAACCATGTTTCTGAATGTTCTTTTGTAATTGTTCCGCAAGAACTTGAGCATGTTGTTAATCTGATAAAAATGATTGAGAAGGTAAGAGGAGTTTTGAAGATTTGGTTTGAGTAGAGCGAATTTTGAGGGGGAGAACGTTCCCGCCCAACCCACCCGTCAGCGACTTCGTCGCCGACAAAAGATAGTCTCGCTATCGCGAGGGATTGATTGGGAGTTGTTAATTTAATAGCTTCGCATTATATGTTGAGTAACTATGATGAATTTTTTGTTTTAATTAATCTTTAGAAATCCACGAGTTTACGAGTGCAATTCACTTCTTATAGTTTTTCAATGCAATCTTAACATGTTTTAAAAGTTGGTCCATGCTGTCGTCGAGCTGTGCTTTGTTTTTTGTTCCTGTGCAAACAAGTTTTCCGTTGCTGAATAAAAGGAATGTGGCGTTTGGCTCGATTAGTTTGTAAACCAAACCTGGGAATTGTTCGGGTTCGTATTCTGTGTTTTTCATTTCAAGAGCCAGAAAGTTTAGATTAAGTTTAAGATTAATTGAACCTGAAGCAACAATGTTTTGGACTGTTATTTTAGGAGTTATTGTAATATTAACATTAATTTTTTTTAACTGTTTTATCACTGCGCTTATGACTAGCTTCACTTGTGCGACCGATTTTGTTCCTGTGCAAACAAGGTTTCCCGACGAGAAAACAAGGACTGCTGACTTTGGTTCTTTGATTCTTAAGACAAGTCCAGGGAAAGTTTCAGGATTGTATTCTGTGTTTGGTTGAGTTCTCGCAAGTTTTGTAAGTGGTACTGGTTTACCTAAAGAAGTTGTTGCAACTATGTTTTGAATTTTATAAGTGCCCGCGGATTTTTTTGTTGACATTTTATAGAAAAAAGTGGGAAAATTCTTTTATAAAGGTATCGACGGTGTTTAGCTCGCGTTTGAGCGCAAGGATTAATGGCTCCGCGTCGGACTTTGTCACGACGCCACGTGGGAAGAAATTGTTAATGGAAAATAGCTTCGCATTATAGGTTGAGCAACTGAGGCAACGATTAGAAATTTGTTAAATCGTTAATAACTTCTTTATCCACCCCAATTAATCATCTTTCCTAAACCTCTGCCCAACATATCCAATTAATTCACTTCCACTTATTTGAATTGTTGAGGGCCCTGCCCGAATGTAAAATTCTTCTTCTTGGGGGGTTGGTCTGAGGAAAACTTGTTGGTCGCTTCTTCTGCAGTCTATTTTTAAAATTGTTTTCTCTTCGATTAAAATTTGTTCAAGGTCAATGAAAGCCAAGTATTTTTTCCCGATTTTACCTTTGATTAAATTCATAAGGTGGAGATTGAACTTATCGTTGTCTTCGAATCTGTCCCTTTCTATTCCGATGATTTGTCCTTTGTTTGAAACTCCAATTAACAAAGTTCCTCCGTTTGAATTTAGGAACGCAGTGATTGTTTTTAGGACAGAGAATTCTAATCTTCTGTCGAGCTCATTGGTATGTAAATTAACCCTTAAAGTTGATTTGAATTCTGTCTTCTCGTTTTCTCCCTTTTTTATTAAGTCAAGAATTTCCTCAGGAGAATCTGTTTTCACGAATAACTTCGGGTTTGTTCTTTTGAATTTGTTGACTATTATATTTAATATTTCTAATTTATTCTTCATATATATGTAGCCTGCTGTGGATGAGATGAGTGCGCCGATTATTACATAAGTCATGTTTGTCATGGTAAATGAATAGATTCCTGCTGAGAGTTCGTGCCCGAGAATTAGTTTTAGGTAGTATTTTGCGAGTTCAATTGCGAAGCCGATTGCCACAGAAAAGTTGAATGAGAATAGGATTATCAGAAAGTAGTTTTTCTTTATTTGGTTGCTTGAGTAAAGAATTAATAGAATCATAAAACCTATCATTCCTGTGGCAATTCCGAAGAAAATTGGGACGATTTTTCCACTTAGTTCTCCGAGGAAGAAAGTGAGTATAACAAAAGCCAGAAGAATCCATTCGAATTCGATTGGGATTTTCAGTTGGTATTTTTTAGATATTTGCGGGATAAACATCAGGATTAGAAGGAAAATGTTTGTTGACATGATGTGCCATAATTGAGAGTGGATTGCATTGATAATTGATAGAAACAAAATAAGTTTTATTGCAAGGGCTAAATAATCTTTTGGGGCAGAGCTTTTTTGGGACATAGTTTAATGAGGGAGAATGGGTTTAAAGAATTTAGGGTTTTCTATTCATTTCATAACCCTTCTTTTGATTATTGAGCATATACTTATTAAGTTGTTCTATTAATTCTTTTCCAGTTATTATTATTAAACCGATAATAAAAAAGACAAGCAAGTAAAAGAACTTATTTGGCCGCTCATCATACTCACAAGATTTAATTTCAGAAGGTTTATCATTATAAACTTCACATTCATTTATGTCTTCGCAGATTCTTGTTAAATTTTCATCTTCTGGACATTCTTTTGGAGTCCATTCATTGCAAACCCATTTAGAAGAACAACCCCCGCATGAAATATTCTCAAGAGGTTTTAATGAGTTATTTTCGCATGAATTAAAGTCCACGCAACTTCTTATTTTTTTTTGATCCATACAATCAGACCAATCTGTGCATGTCCAGTCTTGAGTGCAATTTTCTATAGAACTTGCCAGATTAATTGCTATGATAAATAAACTTAGTACTAATAATGATTTGGCATATTTATTCATTACTTAATAAAGAAATTGGGGTTTAAAGAATTTTTGTGGGGGGATTTGCCCCGCCCAACCCGCCCGTGAGAGCCTTCGGCGCAGACAAAATAAAGATTTATCAAAGACTCCCTAAATAACCCTCACCCAAACCTCCAATTTCTCTTCTGGTTATTGAAAGCTTCACTGACTTCTTTAAGGTCTGCGATTTCTTTGAGAGGTTTATCAGGTCGAAGTGCTGTGAATCTCGGGAATCTCAAGGCCCATCCAGAATTGTAATTTGGAGAACGTTGAATTTCTTGATAAGTAACTGATACAACTATTTTTGGTTTTATTTCGGCGTTCTTGCCCTTTTCTTTTGTGATTAGCGGAGTTAAGAGTTCTGTCAAAGATTCAAAAGTTATTTCATTATCTTTTTCTGCAATCCCTGTTCCTACTTTTCCGATTTCTAAATATTCTCCTTTCTTTTCTCCTCCGCACGAAAGTATAAAACTTGATAACCAACCACTTCTTTTTCCTGTTCCATATTCTGCGCCAGTGATTACTAAATCCAAATCTCTTTCCTCAGGTTTCATCTTGACCATGTTTCCGACTCTTCTTCCAGGTCTGTAATCTGCTGAAAGACTTTTCATCATCACCCCTTCTTGATTGTCATCGAGGGCTTTCTTGTAAAACTTATCTGCTTCTTTTTCGTCGTCGGTAATAATCATTTTTGAAGCAATTATTTTGTAAGGATGGTCTTTCAGAATTTTCCTCAAAAGTTTAGTTCTTTTTTCAAATGGCTCGTCAAGAGTAGATTTTCCATTATAATACAGAACGTCAAAGACATTTACTTCGATAGGGAGTTCTTTTTGGAGTTTGCTTATATCATACTTTCGACGGATTCTCTGACTTATTGCCTGGAAGTCTGTGTACTCTTTTGTTTTCTTGTTGAACCCGACAGCTTCTGAATCCAGAATAAATGAGTTTCCTTTAACATATTCAAGAATATATTCCACGACTTCTGGAAATTGTTTTGTCACATTTTCTAGCATTCTTGTGAACAGGAAAACTTCTTTTCCTCGCTTATGAATAATCATCCTGAATCCATCGTATTTGTATTCCACTGCGCACGGCTTCCCGACTTTTTCAAAACCTTCTTTAAAACTGGTCGCCTTTTGTGCAAGCATAGCTTTTATTGGCTTACCAATTTCTAACGAGACTTTTTCCAATTCTTTTAGTTTTCCTTTTTTTGCAATATCAAAAACTATTGCGAGGTCATTTGCTTTGTCTATTGCTTTCTGAATTATTTCTGAAGATTTTCCATTTCTGTCAAAAAACGCCGACGACATTGCTTCTCTGATTGTACTCTCTTGGACTCCAATTCTTAAATCTCCTATTAAAGTTCTCACTAAATATTGTGCTTCTATCGAGGATGCAGAAGTCAGGAGTTCTGTGATTAATCCTATTTTTTTATCTACTGTGCCTTTGCCCTCGAGTCCAGGGAGTTTTCTAAGATTCTCCAAAACTTTTTCTGTGGTGAGAACATGCGAGTGAAGAGTTGATTGTTTTTTATTTTGCATAAGTTTTTTAGAAACTTCTCCTAAGTCACCAATAGATTTCCATTCTTTAGTAACTTGTTTTGGTTCTATCCCAGTTGCCTTTGAAATCGCTTTGATTGCCAGTTGGTTACTTATCCCAATTTTTCTATCATCGTACTCTGGATAAATCATGCCCTCAAGCAGATACATAACATCTCTGTCTTCTTTAGAAAGATAGCTCAAAAACTTAGAAAGAATTTCAATTTTCTCAAGTCGTTTTGTAGTCGACGACAAATCTTCATATAGTTGTGCTAGTTTTTTGTATTGCAAATTAATTCACCTCAATGATATGAAGAATGAGATGTTTTTAAGATTGTTGCTCACAAATTAGCAGATTGAGGAGGGTTGATAATGAAATAGCTTCGCATAATCGTTTAAGTAACTTATCTTTTTATTTTTGTTAACTACTTACTATCAATTCTCGCTACAGCGAGGTTATTACATAGAATTATTTACTTCCCCAAAACTTATCCGCTTCCTTTTCCATTTTTTCTAACCGAGTATAATAATCTGGAAATTCATTTAAATGAGCCAGTGCAATTTTGCCAGTCATAAGCGCGTCGTCGTTTGTGACGTTTGTGTTTTCGTCAACTGTTCCATGTTCAAGTTCAACATCCATTCCTTTTCTGAATTGCTCAACGTCAAACTTATCCCATTTGATTCCAAACTGTTCACCTATTTCTTTAGCTTCCTCTTCTGTAAATGATTTTTTTGGCATTTTTTCTCTATTGATTTACGATTTCGCTCGGAGCCCGTTCCATCCCGCCAGTCAGCGCCTTCGGCGCAGACAGAAGTTAGTCTCGCGAAATCGTTTTATAGAAAATAAAAAGAAGGAGATGTTTAAATAAGTTTTGTTGGGATATGCGTAGAACCTCTACTTCCCTCGTCCTTTCCCTGCCCTCACCGACGGACGAGATTTGTTAGTCGGGTGTTTGCTTCGAAGTCCCCTCGATTTTTTACCTGCAGAAGTTAATCCTTTCATTGTTCTTTTTTGGTTGACTGGTTTTGTTATCCAGTTCATTGT
>JAHKAF010000109.1 GCA_018825865.1 Nanobdellota archaeon
ATATATATTTAAAACTTTACTTTTCATACCCAAACACCCAAAACATTTATATATCAAATGATATATTATAATATATGCCAATTTTAAGCAGAAAACCAAAAAACATATTTGCAAGAAGTCCAACTCTGGACACAGTTCTGATGATAGAGAAAACCATAGAAAAATATTCAGGAGAATTCAACAGGACGCAACTTTGGAAAAATCTTCCGAAAAAAGTAATGTGGCAAACCTTCCTAATCGTCCTTGATTACCTCGAGAACATAAATAAAATAGCATTCGACAGAAACGGAACAGTTGGATATATCTGGAATCCAAAACTAGCAAAACTCCTCGCAAAGCGTCCGGAGATTAAAATATGACATCCCAAATCAAAACCAAAAACCTATTAAATCCTAAAGTTTTCTTAAAACCATGCAAATAAAGATTATGTTAGAAGAACAGGAAGAAGGAGGATACACAGCATTTGTTCCTTCATTAGTAGGATGTATCTCTCAAGGAGACACTGTTGAAGAATCTTTAAAGAACATTAAAGAAGCAATTCAATTATGGCTAGAACCAAACGAAAATGAACTTATTATCTATAAAGATAATGTAAAGGTAGAAACAATTACAATATGAAATTGCCACAGATTTCTGGAAAAGAATTAATAAAAAAACTCATGCAATTTGGTTTTGTTGTAACAAGGCAAAAAGGTTCACACATAAGGATAGAAAAAAATACAAAAAATAAAACAATAAAGATCACAGTTCCAAACCATAAGGAAATTAAGAGAGGTACATTAAACCAAATCATTAAAGCATCAGAAATAAGTAAAGAAGAACTCTTTCCTTAAAATGACTCCTTCACAAAAACTTAAGATTCTCTCGCAAGGTGCAGAAGCAATCATCCTCAAAAAAGGAATCTCAATAATAAAAGATAGAATCAAAAAATCCTACAGAATCAAAGAACTCGACGATAAAATCCGTATGCGAAGAACAAAATCAGAAACCAAACTTTTAGAAAAAGCCTCCCAAATAATAGATGCACCAATCCCCTCACCAGACCAAAGGGATTCCCGAGCCTTCCAGATAAAAATGCCTCTCATCGACGGCAAAAAACTCTCTGAGCATCTTGACAAATTCCCTCTCAAGAAACAAAAACAAATCTGTAAACAAATCGGAGAATCAATTGTAAAACTCCACGACTCAAACATAATCCACGGAGACTTAACAACAAGTAATATGATTTACACCCCAGATAAAAAAGATTCTATGTTTACAAAAAGGGGTGATGAAAAATCTGCAACTAAGGCTCAAAGTACAATGCGAAGCCATAAAGCATTAACAACTTCTCAGCGAAGCGCCTCGACGAAGTCTGACGCGAAGCCATTAATCCCGAACAAAGCGAGGGTATACTTCATAGATTTCGGGCTCGGTTTCATAAGCCAGAGATACGAAGACAAAGCAGTTGACCTGCACCTTCTTAAACAAGCACTCGAAGCAAAGCATTTCAAAAACTGGGAAATCCTCTTCAATGAAGTTATTAAAGAATACAAAAATTCAAAAGATTCTGAAAAAATTTTGAAACAATTTGAGAAGGTTGAGAAAAGAGGGAGATATAAGGGTTAGAACCTAAAAATCTTCATCATTATATAATTCTGGAATTTCTATTACTGCAAATCTAATCTTTCCTGAAGAAAATAAATCTTGATAATCTACTTGTATATCGTCTTCCAAATAATCTAAGATATCTGAAAGGAACAGTTCTTTTCCCTGACCATAATATTTATCAGAATTCAACAATCTTTTTCCGAGCCCAGTTTCCCTCCAAAATTCCACTCCATCAGGCAACTTTCTATTTTGGCTTTTTAATTTCAGATAATCTTTTAACATTTTAATAGGAATATTCAGAAGGAGGTATGCTGCATCGGATTTTGCCTCATCATAAGGAATAAATTCTGCACTTTCTATTTTAATCTCATCAAAATATTTATCTACTAATTTTTTCATTTCCATCAGAACAAAAAACACCCCTTATTTTTAACAATTTATCTTCTCTAATATATATTTCAAAAAATAGCCCCACTCGGATCCCGAAGAATTCTTGCCTCTCTTCGGGGTTCTTGTAACCTTTAGGTTATCGGACCTTGGTTCAAATTAATAGCCCCACTCGGATTCGAACCGAGGTCCCAGCCTCCAAAGGGCTGAATACTTGACCACTGTACTATGGGGCTAATAACAAAAGGACTCCAACTTCATTTATAAAATTTGCTCAATTAAGAATATTATAATTTAATTGATTACCTTAGAAACAAATGAATGCGAATTTTCAATTAAAAACTTGCTCATAAAAAATAGTTCTGTTGATATCTTGTTTCCTTGGATTAATCCACCTAAAAAAACTCTTCAACTTAACTGGCTTGTATTTCTCCCCAATCAGCGTCGCTGCCAATTTCTTATACTCCTCACTTGCCTCTGATTTTGGCTTGTGAATCGTCGAAGGAGTAAACTCCGATAAAGCCTTCAAAATATTAATGTCGTGTGGAATAACTGCCATAATAGGAATCTCGGTTGTCTTCTCAATATCATCTACAGATAATTCAAAGTTTTTATTGTGAACTTTATTGAGAATAATTCCCTCAATTGGTGTTCCTCTCTGTTTTGCTAATTTAGCTGCTTTAAGAGTTGTGCTTAATGTAGGATAGTCAGGAGTCGAGACAACAAAAATCCCGTCAGACGCCAACATCGCTGCAAGAGTCTCCTCGTTTAATGCTGGTGAAGAATCAATGAGAATATAATCATACTTTCTCTTTAAATTTTTAATTTTATCTCTTAATTTTAATGGGTTAATTTGAAATCTCTCAAAAAGAGATGAAGGAATTACATCAACTTTTCCAACATTATGGACCGCGTCCCTGACATTTGACTTTCCAGCCAAAACATGATTAAGAGTTACCTCTGGGTCCACGATATTCAAGTGCAACCCTAAATTCGGCGCTGAAAGATTACCGTCGATTAACAAAACACTTTTACCAAAATCAGCTATCGCAGACCCTAACGCAACAACAATTGAAGTCTTACCAACACCTCCTTTAAGTGAAATAATTCCGATGGTTTTCACTTTGATTCACCCCGCCCAGTCTTAAGTGAAATAATTCCAATCAGCCTCTCCATCTCTTAACCAAGAAGTTTTTATTTAAATACTATTTGTTTTTAATTTCAAGCTAAAAAACCTTTGTTGCTAAATAACTCCTCATAAGTACACAGCAAACTTTAAAAATCAAATTTTCAATCTAATATGATG
>JAHKAF010000110.1 GCA_018825865.1 Nanobdellota archaeon
AGAAAAGAAGCAGAAAAAGAGAAGTTTGGAACTAATAAGAACGAATCTGTTTTTAAATTATGATTAATCAACTTTGTTTTTTATGTAATAACAATTAATTGATAAGGTTTCCAAAATAACTCCTGACATTTGACAGGGAAGGAGAAAATGGGAATAACTCCCGATAGTTTGACAATCTCATCAGACAATATTTATATAAACCCTTCTTCACAATTATCCTAAAAGAGTTGAAAATATAATGAAGATTCATACTATTGGAGGGTTCACAGAAGTCGGGAAAAATATGACTGTTGTTGAATTGAAAGATGATGCAGTTATCCTCGACGCTGGAGTTTATTTGCCTGCACTTGTTGAGTTGCAAGAAGAAGAGGAACAACAGAAAACTTATTCTGAAAAAAAATTAAGAAGAATCGGGGCACTACCTGACGACGACCTTCTCGATAAACTCGGGATAAGAAATAAAGTAAGAGCAATTCTTTTAGGCCACGCGCACCTCGACCATATCGGTGCAGTCCCGTACATTGGTTATAGATATAATGCGCCTGTTGTAGGAACCCCTTTCACCATCGCTGTTTTGAAAAAAATCCTGCAGGATGAAAAAATAAAAATTCCAAACAAACTAATCACTGTCAACCCAAATTCGTCTTTTACAATCAAAGGAAAAAAAAGAGATTACCAGGCAGAATTCATTAATGCAACTCACTCGACTCTCCAAACTTCAATGATTGCCCTTCACACTCCCGAAGGAATCGTGCTTTATGCAAATGATTTCAAATTAGATAACACTCCTGTAATGGGATTACCTCCAAATTATCAGGCACTCAAAAGAATCGCGAACAAAGGGGTAAAAGTTATGATTGTGGATTCACTTTATTCAGGAGCTAACAAAAAAACCCCGAGCGAGAAAGTTGCAAGAGCACTTGTGGAAGAAGTTTTAATGACAATAAAAAATGAAAGGTCTGCGATTTTTATTTCCACGTTTTCGTCACATATAGCGAGGATAAAGAGTATTGTGGAATACGGGAAAAAACTAAACAGAAATGTTTATGTGATTGGCAGGAGCATGAATAAATATCTTTCTGCTGCCGAAGAGGTTGGGCTGTGCCCTTTCAAAAAAGACATTCAGATTGGAAGTTATAAGAGACAAGTAGAAGCCATCTTAAAAAGAGTAAACAAGGAGAGAAGAAGTTCTTTAGTTATCTGCACTGGTCACCAAGGAGAACCAGGAAGCATCCTCGACAGGCTTGCAAGAGGAAAACTTCCTTTTGATTTCAGGGCGCATGACAATGTGATATTTTCATCAAAGACAATTCCAGTTCCAGTGAATGTGGCAAACAAAGAAAACATGGACAAGAAGCTGAGAAAATTAGGGGCAAGAATCTTCGACGAAGTTCATGTTTCAGGCCACGGAGGACGGGAAGATTTGAGAGATTTAATTTCTTTAGTCAGGCCGCAACACATAATTCCTGCTCATGGTTCAACACACCAACTAACACCAATGATTGAACTCGCAAGAGAAATGGGCTACAAATCAGGAAAAGAATGCCACCTAATGCAAGACGGACAAGTTTTGGAATTGTAATTTGTTATTAATTTTTAAGTAGTTACATAATGGAAAGTTTTATATAGTTTAATATCTTAGAAAAAAATATGAAAAACAAACTTGCGAAGATTGCTGGAGCAACTGGGGATTTTGTGAAAAAATATGTTGGCAGGCCACTTTACAAATTATGCGAGATTTATACAGGTTCAGTAGGAGTTGCAATAGGGCAACCTGACTTAAATGAAAAATTAGATCAGATAGCGAAAGGGTATGCGGAGTATTGCAATAAAAGAGGGGAACCTATTAATGAGAACAATCTTATTAGTTATTTTTTGTAATTTTTATTTTTTACTCCTAATTAATCCTCTCCTTCGCGCCATGCACGAGCAAATTTATTTTCTTTCCTGTTGTCCTCACACACCACATTTTTTAAATACATTCATCCTTAATTATAAAGAGGAAAATTTATGAAAGAGGAAAAAATTTCTACAAATAGCGAGCTTGCTGAAGGATTAAAA
>JAHKAF010000009.1 GCA_018825865.1 Nanobdellota archaeon
CACGCCGTAAACGATGGATGCTGGCTATTTGAAGTGTCGACCCTTCAAGTGGCGAAGCTAACGCGTTAAGCATCCCGCCTGGGAAGTACGGTGGCAACACTAAAACTCAAAGGAATAGACGGGGACTCACACAAGCGGTGGACCATGTGGCTTAATTCGACAACAAGCGAAGAACCTTACCAGGACTAGAAATCTGCATGAAAGCCCGGAGAAACTCGGGCCCTTCACAAGACATGCAGACAGGTGCTGCATGGTTGATGTTTCAAAACATATGAAGCATATCGACCCTTTTTAGAGCAATCTAAATTGAAAAACCAGCTCATAACGGTGAAACCCAAATTATTTCATGTTAAAATGAAATAACGGGCAATACCGTGGGAAGTATGGAAACTAATTTTTGTAATTTTTTCTCTAAGAAAGAGGATTCTTATATCCTTGGTCTTTGGTGCGCGGATAGTTATTGGTGGTCAAGTTCAATTGGCTTAAGCAATGTTGATAGCGACCTAATTAACAAATTCCGATTATTTTTGAAGAGATTTTTTCCTGACGACAGAATTAAAAATAATCGTAATCATATTTTTGTTAATAGTCGTCCATTGTTGAGAGAGTTTAGAGCGGCTAGAAATAATTTAGTGAAATTAAACCGTGATGATTTAATCCGCGCTTATTTTGCAGGTAGATTTGACGGAGACGGATCTGTTGATAAAAATCTAAAAAATGATTGCAGGATAGTTTATGGAAATAAAGAAGAAGCAGAGATAGACCAAAATCTTCTTTTGAAAATAGGAATTAGTAATACAAAGATTTATTACTATAAAACCGCGAAAACCTTCTGTTTATACGTTTCGCGTTATCAGTCAAAAGAATTTTTGAGAAAGATTTATTCTTATTCAGTAAAATTACAAAAGTTAGTTTCTGTACCCCGTAGAGACTTAGCTCTCACTAAGGTTAAGAGAGCTTAATGATTAATTAAATAGTCATTAGACGCTGGCCTCCGTATAATTTAACGGAGGATGGTATAGTCCATACTTTTAGAAATAAAAGAGCAATATGGTCGTCAGTTCGTGGCTTGAGCCGTACCGTTAATTCGGGTAACGAACGCAACCCTTGCCCTGTGTTTTAAATGTCACAGGGGACTGCCCGAGATAATTGGGAGGAAGGCGAGGATGACGCCAAATCAGCATGGCCCTTGATGTCCTGGGCCGCACACGTGGTACAATGGCCGGTACAATGGGCTTCGAAGCCGAAAGGCGGAGATTAATCCCACCAAAGCCGGTCTCAGTTCGGATTGAGGGCTGAAACCCGCCCTCATGAAGCTGGAATCGCTAGTAATCGCCGATCAGCTACGCGGCGATGAATACGTTCCTGAGTCTTGTACTCAAAGTTCTGAAACATTTCCCAAAAATGTCAAATGTTTCAATAAAGGCGCTCGGCAGTATATATGTCCAAAAAGTTAAAATCTTTTCCTCTAATACGTAGACTCTATTAGAGCGTAGTTGAACGGTAAGACCAAATCCGCGAGGATGGGTCTGAAGGACCGGGAAACAAACTACAGCCATTCACAAAAAAAGGCGCGTCGACTCTCGCAGAACAGCGGTGGGTCGAGAGGAAGACGCACAAGGTAACCTTGAATGGATGCAGAGAAAGGAAATATATATAACCCGAGGAGATCTCATGGTATAATGAAGTAATAAATACTATGAGAAGTCAGCTGCGTCATAGTACTCCAATTATTATTGGAGGAAGGACAAAACCAGTCTCTCCAGACTATATTGTAGGTTTAACAGACGGAGAAGGATGCTTCTACGTTTTAGTAAAACCGCCATATAATCAAAATGGGGGAGCGATAGTTCAATTAAGTTTCTTGATTAAGGTTAAGGAAGAGGATAAAATAATTCTTGATAAAGTTTGCAATACGCTAGGTTGCGGGTCGGTTTATTTTCAACACGAAAAGAGAATAAATCATTCGCAATGTTATAGATATACTGTTAACTCGCACCGCGATATTATCAATACAATTATTCC
>JAHKAF010000010.1 GCA_018825865.1 Nanobdellota archaeon
ATTGATTATTGAGAGAGGTAAATTTAAGAAGAAGATTATTTAATAATAAAAATAGTTAATGATTATAATTATCGCTTACTACTCTGTCTCTTTGCTCTCGCTTTACTATCGCCTGGTTTGCAAGCTTCCTTTCTCCGAACATCTGCAATAAGTAAGTTTCTATCATAACTTAAGAAAGCATTTGCTAATTCCTTTGAATCCGCAAATTTATTAATCGCCCGTGCCAATGCAAGTCTTGCAGCTTCAATTTGGCTTTTCTCCCCTCCTCCCCTGGCATTAATTGAAACATCGAAATCTATTTTACCAAGCACATTTTTAGCAATTTTCAATGGTTCTTCAAGTTTAAGTCTGTCGAACATCTGAATCGATTGGTAGTCTTTTCCGTTCAGACTAATTTTTCCAGAGCCTTCTGTAAGAACTGCTCTTGCAACTGAAGTTTTTCTTTTACCAGAGATAATTATTTTCATTTTGAAATATCTTTTATTGAAATAAATTTACTTGTTTTTTCTTTTCCAGCAATAATTTTTTTACTAGATTCAAATTCTTTCGGAATTCCAACATAACATTTTATCTTCTTAAAAGCTTCTCTTCCTCGCCCTTTTCGATGGTCTGGCAACATACCTCTGATGGTTCTCTTCACAATCATATGGCTTAAGATTGAATGTTTAGGTCCTTTTTGGCTGCTTCCACTTCTGCCCCTCTTAGCATCAAATCTTTCTTTAACATCTTTTTTGTTTCCAGTGATTATAATATGTTCGCAATTCAAAACAACTATTTCCTCACCTTTCAGAGATTCCTTTGCTACATAACTAGCCAACCTTCCCAAAACAGCTCCTTTTCCGTCGATTATTTTAGTCATTTTAAAATTTTAATCCCCTTTCCCCCAGAGTTTTTTTTAATTTCATTTAATATGTTTGAAACTTTACAACCAGATTTTAATAATTTATCTTTTGCTTTTTCCGAGAATCCCAACGCAACAATATTCACTTTCTTTGTAATCTCTCCTTTGGAAAGAACTTTTCCAGGAACCACGATTGTTTCACCATCCTTAGAACTTTTATCTAAGTCCCCCAGATTTAGATTAATTTGAATTCTCCTTGGGCTTGAAAGAATCTCTGCAACTCTTAACCATCCTGAATGTTTCTTAGCAGCAAGGATAGTTTTAACTAATTCTGGATTGGTTTTTCTTTCAGTTTGTTTTGATATTTTAACTTTTGATTTTGCCATTGTAATTTACAAGAAGTATTTATGACCTTTAGGTTATTAACTTCCTGCTTCGCGCTTTTAACTCGCAAGATAAAATCTCGACGATATATTGGTTTATAAAACTTTTGAATGATTATTTTAAATGTGTTGTCAAATTTAAATTAGATTTAATCAAATTAAATTGGTTATCTAATTCAAGAATATTAATGCAAGCATGGTCTTGTTTCACATTATAAAATTCTTCAGGATTAAGGCCTTTGAGAATTCCAATGATAACTTTATTTGTTCCCCCATGACCGACAATAATTATTGTTTTATTAGGATATTTATTGTATAATTCATCAAGAAAATGTTTTATTCTTTTTGCATGGTCATAACTATTCTCCCCTTTTGGTGGTCCGATAATCTCTTTTGAAATTCCTTTTGATTTTTGACGTTCATAAAATTGTTGCCATTTTTTAAGAGATTTTTAACTGGAAGCGTTGACCATCCTCCCCAGTTAATTTCTCTGAGGTCGTCTTTTGGTATTGGAGTTAGATTGTGAGGGGTAGCAATTATTGTGGCAGTTTTAACTGCACGTCCAAGACTACTACAAAAAATTGCATCTATATGTTTGTTTTTGAGAAAATCTCGCGTTCGTTTTGTTTGTATAATTCCTTCCGGAGTCAAATTCGAATCGCCGTGCCCCTGTGCAAAACCTTCTTTGTTTTTAGTGGTTTGCACATGCCGAATTAAAATTATTTTTATCATCTTTTTAAAATGCGGAAGAAAGGATTCGAACCCTCGCAGGCACTAAGCCAGTGGGTCCTTAACCCACTCCGTTTGACCACTCCGGCACTTCCGCGTTTAACGGAATGGGAAAACTATTTGACCACTGTGTTCTGAAGCTTGTTCAGGACGCAATGAAAATTGCAAAGCAATTTGCTTTCCGGCACTTCCGCATTAATTTATGGGGGATGTCACCTATAAAAAGTTTTATAAACAACGAATATCCCCTAATTTTGAAAAGCGAATCTACGAATTCTCATATCAAAAGATTTATAAAATGAACTCATGATTGAATTATGAAGACAGCCATAATAGGTTGGAAACACCTGTTCCCTTTCCGAACACAGAAGTTAAGCTTCCTATGTTGATGGCGGTAGTGCCCGACAAGGTGCAAAATCATCAAGCTGTCTTTCACTTAGTTTTTTATATAGTTGGTTCTTTAGATAGTCATGATAAAAAAAATCTCAAAAGCAGAGGCTAAAAAACAAATTGAAGAATTCTTTAAAGATATCAAATGTAAAACTTCAAAAGATGTTAAGAAGATTAAACG
>JAHKAF010000011.1 GCA_018825865.1 Nanobdellota archaeon
ATAAAAAATGGCTAAAGAAAAACCAAACATGAATGTTGTTTTTGTCGGTCATGTCGACGCTGGAAAATCAACAATAGTTGGACAATTAATGTTCCAGTCAGGTGCTGTTTCTGAACAGGAAATGAAAAAGCTTCGGGAAGAAGCTCAAAAACATGGTAAAGTTGGTTTTGAATTCGCGTATATTATGGATCATATTAAAGAAGAAAGAGAAAGGGGAGTTACAATTGACTTGGCATATAAAAAGATTATGACACAGAAATGGCAGATAACAATCATTGACGCGCCAGGACACAGAGACTTTGTTAAAAACATGATTACTGGTGCTTCGCAGGCAGATTCAGCATTCTTGGTAATCGCTGCTCCTGCAGGAGTCCAGCCTCAAACAACAGAACATTTATGGCTGTTAAGAACAATGGGTGTAAAGAACCTTTGTGTGGCGATTAATAAAATGGATGCTGTAGATTACAAGGAAGAAAAATATAATCAAGTCAAAGAAGATGTAGGAAAATTACTGCAAGGAGTTGGAATCAAACCTGAACAAACGAATTTTATTGCGTGCTCTGGATTATTAGGACAGAATATTTTTAAGAAATCAGATAAGATGCCTTGGTATAAGGGACCTACAATTTTAGAACAGATGGATTTGTTCCCTGCGCCTGACTCACCAAAAGAGCTTCCTATGAGAATGCCAGTTCAAGATGTTTATGAAATTACTGGTATAGGAACAGTTCCTGTTGGAAAAGTTGAAACAGGAGTTATGAAAGTTGGGCAGAAAGTTATAGTCCTTCCAGGAAGAACAGGAAAAGGAATTGCAGGCGAGTTGAGAACAATTGAAGCCCACCATGAACAATTAAAAGAAGCAGATGCAGGAGACAATGTCGGAGTTAATATTAGAGGAGTCGGTAAAAAAGATATTGCAAGAGGGGACGTTATTTGCGACGCTGCAAAACCAATCTCAATTGTAGAAGAATTCCTTGCAACAATAACAGTTATCAATCACCCAACAGTTTTAGCAAAAGGATACACTCCAGTATTCCACGTGCACACTGCTCAGGTGCCTTGCCAATTCGTAGAGTTAATTGCACAGATTGACCCAAGAACTGGTGAAACAATAAAGGCAAATCCTGATTTCTTGAAGAATGGGGATACTGCGAAAGTGAGAATTAAGCCAGTAGGAAACTTAGCTTTGGAAACTCAAAAGGAAAATCCATACATGAGCAGATTCGCAATTAGAGATGCTGGTGCAACAGTTGCAGCAGGAATGTGCACTGAGATTGTTAAGAAGAAAAATTAAACAAGTAAAACCCTAAACAGCGAGGGAAAAGAGTTCTGATGAGATAAGGAGATAAAATAATATGGTAGGGATTATGAGAGAAATTAAAGAAAAAATTCAAAAAAGTATCGCTTATCTTGAATTATTTGACCCCCTTGTAGAAGAAGTTAAAATACCTAATTTAGGTCAATCAGATGCCCAATCCTTGGAATCTAACCTTAAAGCTTCAGGAGATGTTTTATTGAGAAAGGAAGTTGGTGTTAACATAGAATCTGATGGAAAATTAACTAATTCTTATACTTTAATTCTTAGAAGAAAGGATTAATTAGTTTAATAGATGGCAGGTATATTCTTAACAACCCATGAACAATCCTGACGTCGTCGGATTGTGAGCCACTAATCTCGCGAAGCGAGCAATTTCAAAATTTGAATAACCGAATATTTTATAAACCAGCTTTCTAATAAATTACCAGTAGAAAGATATCATTAGATTATTATATCACTTCACTTCACTTTCATTTTAGCTTTATGCTATTTTTAGTGGATTAGACTGAAGAGAAAGGTATTTTTCTAAATAAAATCTTAAGATTTTATACAATTAAATAAGGAAATAAAACATGGCAAAAATAAGTCCAGTATCGATAAAATACATGATACATGCGAATTTTGTAGCTGAAGGTGCACTTGAAAAACCAGATGTAATTGGAGCTATCTTTGGGCAGACAGAAGGTTTGCTTGGAGCTGAATTGGAAATGCGGGAATTGCAGAAAGAAGGAAAAATTGGAAGAATAGAAGTTAGTTTGCAAAGAAGAGACAAAAGAACAGAGGGAGTTATTAAAATTCCTACTGCTTTGGACCAATCCGAGACAACTCTAATCGCTGCTGCAGTTGAGACAATTGAAAGAATGGGTCCTTCTGATTCTCAAATAGAAGTAGAAAGAATCGAAGATGTCAGAGGTAGCAAGAAAGATTATATCGTTGAAAGAGCCAAGAGATTAATGCAACAAATTGAAGGTTCAACAGATTCAAGGGAAATCTCAAATGAGATTAAGGATTCTGCAAAAACTGCGGGGATTAGCGAGCACGGAAAAGGCAAGCTTCCTTGCGGAGACCTTTCAGGAAAAGAAATAATTGTGGTAGAAGGAAGAGCAGATGTGTTGAACCTGATGAGAAGCGGCGTCAATAATGTAATAGCAATGAATGGTACAAAACTTCCTGAGGAAATCAAAGAATTAGGTAAAACTAAAGAGATTACTTTATTTATTGACGGAGATAGAGGAGGAAAATTAATCGCGCAAAATGTTGTTGATAATGCAAATGTGAAATATATTGTAGTTGCTCCTGATGGAAAAGAAGTAGAAGAACTGACAGGAAAGGAAGTTCTAATGAACTTGAGAAAGAAAGTTTCTGTAAATGAGTTTTTTTCACGAGGGGGTTCTTTCAGACCAAGAGAAATTCAGGAACCAAGAGAAGAGAAAGAAGAATCAAAACCAAAAGCATTTGAAATAACTGAAGAAGATAAAGAAAAACTTAAAGAGCTTTCAAAAGAAAACGAGGGAAGCGGAAGGGCAATTCTATTGGATGACAAATTCAATGAGATGCGACAGGTTTCAGTAAAAGGTTTGAATAGTGCATTAAGAAGAGGGCAGGAAAATCCTTCAATAATTATAATTGACGGAACAGTAACCAGCTCTCTAATCAGTGCTGCAGAAGAAGCAAGGTGTCAGGTAATTGTTGCTAAGAATTTCGCAACAACAGATACCAAGATAAAACTTTTAAGTTTATAATTGGTTTTATCTTGATGTCCTTCGCCTCGAAGAAGTCAAAGGATACGAATATAAAATTACTTAGTCTTTAATTTTTAATTTTAATCGGGGGGCTTTTGCCCCTTTTTATTTTTTACAAAACTTCAAACAATCTCTAGAATTCTTTCACCCACTGCCCAGACACTCAGTTAATCTAAATGTAACTTTGTAATTACGACAATAGAAATCTTTATAAAGAAAATCTACGCTGTTAAACCAACAAAAAACAAAGTTTTTTGGGGAATTAAATTTAAAAAATGACAATGGAAATGAAAAACCTTATGGTTTTTTTCCTGACAATTGCAAGTGTTTTGTTCTTAGTGACTACTGTTAGTGCTGCCCAAATTGCAGATATCTATTCTGTTGAAGTTGATGGAGCATATGCTCTTGACGGTGACGTGAGCGTCCTTGCTGGAGAAACAATATCTGTAAAGGTATTCTTCGACGCACTTCAAGATGCTTCTAACGTGAAAGTTAAAGTAGAGCTTGAAGGGGACAAAGTTGACGTTGACGCAACAACATCTGTTTTTGATGTAGAGCAAAATTTGAGTTATAAGAAAACACTGAATCTTAAGGTTCCTTATGAACTTAAAGATGAAGTTAGTAATGACTTGACTCTTAACATAAAGATTTGGAACGGCGATCACAGAACAGATGAAGAAATTACTTTAAGAGTTCAGAGACCTTCGTACAATGCAGCAGTTATGGCAGTAAGCACAGTTCAGAGAGTTGACGCTGGAGAAACATTGCCAGTAGATGTTGTCCTGAAAAACACAGGTTACAACTATCTTGATGACTTGTATGTAACTGTAAAAATTCCAGAGCTTGGTGTTGAAAGAACATCTTACTTCGGAGATTTAATTGCAGTCGAATGTACTGACGATAATGTGGCTGGATGTGACGAGGACGACGAAGACACTATGAGAGGAAGATTCTATCTTGAAATCCCTTATGGTGCTAAAGCTGGGGTCTACAATCTTGAAGTAGAAGTTAAGAACGACGACACAATGAATAACGTTGTTAAGCAAATTGTAATCGACAATGATTTTTCAAACAATGTTGTTGTAACTAGCACAAGAAAGACTTTTGCCGCAGGCCAAGATACTGAGTATCAGCTATTACTTGTAAACCCAACAGATAAGTTGAAAGTTTACAGAGTTGTTCCAGAATCAAGCAGCGACCTAAGCGTAGACGTTAGCGAATACGTTATGGCTATTCCTGCAGGTTCAAGTAAAACAGTTAGTGTTATTGCAAACGCAAGAGCAAACGGAGAATACAACTTTAATGTTAATGTATTCTCAGGTGAAGAGCTTGTGAGCATAGTAACTCTTACTGCAAACGTGACTGGTAGTTCAATAGCAAACCCTGTAGTTGTTCTGACAATTATTCTGGCAATAATTTTCTTAGTATTGCTTGTTGTATTAATTGTCTTACTTGGGAAAAAACCGGAAAAAACTGAAGAATTCGGAGAAAGCTACTACTAACCTCTTTTATTTTTTTATTTTATTTTTTGTGGCTTTCCGATTCTTACTTCGGAGGTGAGGAGATGACGAAGATGAAAAATCGAGATAAACAAAAACTAGAAACAAGCCTATATTGTTTAGCAGTAAAGACTGCACAATCTTTTTATGCAGGAGATACTCTCACGTACCTTCAGGAGAATCTTCCCGAATTATTAAGGATGACATTGAAATCAACAGAAGTTTTAGGAACTAAAGAAGTTGCTAGAATAAAAAGGATAGCAAGAGAAGGGGTTGTATTTGACAGATTATTATTTGAGCCTAATAAATAGCTCACAACGAGTTGCTCGATTGATATAAACTGATAACAAAAATAACAGGTTAAGTTACTCAACGGATTATATTAAGTTATTTTATTAATAACCTCTCCAGCAAAGAAGCCTGACAGCTTCGGATTCGAGGCCACCTATCCTCGCAAAAACGAGCTATCTCTCAACAAACCGCACAAAAACAAACCCTGGAATCTTCTCAATCACTTTAAACTTATCTTTTACTCTTTTAATTGCAGTCAGAGTTTGTTCATATCTTGAACCAACAGGAGCCACGAGGATTCCGTCTTCTTTTAATTGTGAAAGAACTTTGTCTGGGACTTTCTCACAACCTGCACTGATTAATATTCTATCTAACGGAGATTCCTCTTCCAACCCATCAGCCCCGTTTCGGTTGTAAATCTTAACATTATAATCTCTCAAATTATCTCTTGATTTCTCAGCCAACTCTTTTACTATCTCAATTCCAAAAACTTCGCCTTTCTTTCCAACAATTTCTGAAAGCAAAGCCAGAACATAACCACAACCAGAACCTATCTCAAGAACCCTCTGCCCTTTCTTCAAACCAAGCAACTCCAACATCGTCGCTATTGTATAAGGTTGTGAAATCGTCTGCCCGTATCCAATAAGCAAAGCAATATCTTCATAAGCCCTTTCTCGCAAAGACTGCAAAACAAAATCCTCTCGACTAACTTTTGAAAACGCGTTGAGGATTTGCCTCGAGAATCCTTTTTTTCTTAATGATGAAATAAGTTTGGATTTGTTCATCTATATTATAAGATATAAATCTTTAAAAAACTTGATGATTATAATCCAAAATGGTGGCACCAAAATCAGATGTAGAAATTCTTAAATAACCAAAATTCTTATAATATTTATGGCATTAAACATAAGTTCTGTAAAAGTCATTGCAATGACTAGACCTATGGGCAGATACTCAAATAAAGTAAGACTTCCAATAGATATGGAATATATGTTTGAACCAACTTCACCACCATCTACTTTACCTCAATGGCTTTTAAAGAGTAAAATTGAAGTAAGAAGAATGCGAAAAGAGTTAGAAGAAAATAGTAGATATTC
>JAHKAF010000012.1 GCA_018825865.1 Nanobdellota archaeon
ATTTCATCTAAAAATTCTTTTTAAATAACTCTAACTGCGCATTATTCGGTTCTATATCTAAAATTGAATAATAAATTTTCCTTCCTGTCCTTTTACCTAATATTTCCTTAATTAAATCTAATGGACTATCAGCAATATCACCTATTGTGTATATATTTGCTTTATTTAATTTCTCTTTTCTCTTAGGACCAATTTGAGGGAATTCTATAACTGACCATCTATAAATCCATCTTCTGGCAACACCACTTCCAAAATAAATCAGACCATATTTTTTACTCAGTTTTGTTGCTATATGGGCATAGTCTTCATTAAAAGAAATTCCTATAGCCAAGTCAAAACCAAATTCATTATACTGCTCTTCTACTTTTCTAGTTAGTCCTATTGCAGCACCTAGATCATTAGGTAATTTCATAACTATGTCATCTATATGGGGTTTTGATACTGCATGTACTTCTTCTACTACACAATCTAGGCATTCTCGATATAATTGGTCAGCTATTTTTTCATACTCATCTCTTCTGCTTTCAATCAATACTATATCAGATATTCTTTTCGCTCTGTCTATAGGAGTACCTCTGCTAACCCCATATTTTTGTTTAGCTTCTTTACTTGTAGCTATAATCATCCGCCTACCATTAGCACTCTCATTATAAACGACGACAGGTCTTCCTCGATATTCAGGATTTAAATATTGTTCACATGCTGCAAAGAAATTCCTAATATCAAGATGAGCATACATGGATTTATTTGTCATAGATTTAACACTGATAAGAATTATATAGACTTATATATAAAAATTAACCTAAACTTTTTGAAAATTCTATTTTCTTTATCAATGTTATAATTTTTCCAGCATTCCCGACTAATGATTTAATATTTGCGTCCAAAAAGTACGTGCTTCAGGTTCAAAATCAATTCTTTCAACATTCCAGATATCAGCTATCTTTGGAATTTCAGTAGCCAGTATATCTGCTTGAATCTCTTTTTTATCGAAATCAGAACTTCTTACTACACCAATTTTAGATAGAGAACCTAAAATATCATTGAACTCACTTTTTGTGCAGCACCCTAACATTACTATTTTTATGCTCAATCCTTCTTTACCAGTTATTACATGTTTTTCTCCAGCAAGTTCTATCTCTTTGCCTTTGTTGTTTTCCAAGAAATTAACTACTATTACTAAATCTGACTCAACTTTACTGTTTTTCCATTCTGTAATCATGCCAGCAGACTCACTAGTAGAAGGTCTAAAGAAATTACCGCTTAAAAAAATACTAATTAGACTGACGCATAAAATAATACCTAATGAAAAAATTATCAATTTTTTATGTTTCTTCCATAGTTTAAGAACTTTACAAACACAGAATATTTCTTTGCCTCTTAGAGCAAAAAATATACTTATGATAGCTATAACAATTCCTCCGATTATAAGAGGCACTCTCCACTGATGTAAGAAAGCAGCTGCTGTGAAAAGACCAAGAGGTATGAGTAAGCCACAACAGATGATTGTGAATATAGCTATTGCTACTCCGGTGATGGCCGCGATTAAAGGGCGTTTTCTAGTTTTGCTTTTAACAGGTTTATTTTTATCTTCCATACCAAACCCTCGATTTGTTTTCTATCTGCAACACGTCTTCTTTTTAACAGGAGCCATTTTGGCAGGTACCATTTTTTTCCCACAACATTTTGGAGCTTTTGTTAGATCTTCAACTTCTGATTCAGTTCCACAAATTTTGCATCTTACTTTCATTTTCTCACCTCCCCTCTAAGATTTAATTGCTATAAATTTAATACTAACCACTTTTCCTTGAACAACTTCAAGATCTTTTGGATCAGGAGAAGGAACAAACTCAGTTCCGGGACAAGTGGACATAGCAAATAATTCCTCTGGAGTAAGAAAATGACGCTTCACAATCTTAATTTGGCCAAAACCAGCTTGCTTTACTATCTCAAGATAATCTTTCTCGGCAATAGCTCCTCCTACCACCCCAGCCCAAGTTGACTGAAAACGTTCTGTTATCTCAGGGTCTATTTTTTCTGAAAAGACCATATCTGAAATAGCCACTCTGCCGCCAGGTTTTAAAATCCGGAAGGCTTCTTGATAGGCAGCCTCTTTGTTTGGAGTTAGAATAATAACACAATTTGATATGACCACATCAGCTAAACTATCAGGAAGTTTGAGTTTTTCAATGTCACCAATATGCTCTTCAATCCTTTCAGCTGGAAAACCAGCCTCAGCTTCTGACTGCCCTTCTTTCTCGATCATCTGAGGGGTTATATCTACGCCAATTACTCTTCCTTCAGGACCAACTTTACGAGCAGCTAAAGTTAGATCTATCCCGGCTCCACAACCAAAATCAACTACTGTTTCCCCGGATTTAAGATTGGCAAAACTAACTGGGTTACCACAACCTAAGGCAAGATTAAGAGCAGTTTTTGGAATTAAAGAAAGTTCTTCCCCACTATAAAGCTCTTTAACTTGCTTCTTTCTAATTGGACAGGGATTTCCAATCTCAGCATATTTTGCGGCGAATTTCCCATAACGATCAGCTACTAGGTTCTTAATTTCATTATCAGTTAATTTTTTAATTTCTTTTTCAATTTTAAAGGTCTGCTCAGCCCACAAGAGTTTACCAAAGCCGACAAGCATTGCACTCTGGCAATAAACCTCAGCATCTTTAATCTCTAGACCATGTCCAAGTGACCACTCACAACATCTTTGATAAACCTCAGCTGCTTCTTTTTTGACTAAATTCCAGTGCTCTGTAATGTCCTTTTTTGGTATGTTGTATTTCTGGGTCAATTTCTCAAATTCAGCCTCAAATTTTTTCATCAGTGCCTGAAGTTCGCCTTCTTCACCCTCTTCCTTAACTTTTGCCTTAAAACCAGCCTCCTCAATTACTTTAATTAGCTGTTCATCAGTCACTTTTTCAGCATCAAACTCAATCTCAGCTATACCTCTCTTTGGGCATGCAAAGGCTTTCTTAACTCCTTTAACATTTAACAAAGCCTCTTTCACCTCCTTGGCACAGCAAGGGGTGGCAATTCCTTCGATTTTTAATGTAATTTCCTGAGATTTTGCCATTTTATTTTTTAATGATATTTTTTTGCATCTGTCATATTTCTATTCTTTCAGCAGTTAAAAAACAATCAAACAATAGGTGATTGACTATGCACTCGCAATAGCCTGTTTGCCATATAGTCCTTTTCAAGTGCTTTCATCCTGTCATATACTGCTTGTATAGATACAAACATCTTGTCCCCATCCCTTTTTAGCTGAAACTCTGGCAGGAATGGGAACTGCTCTTGAACTTTTGGCTCATTCTCAATGCCGTAATGGAAAACAACAAGCTCTCCAATCTTTCCATCCAAATTTTTCCATTTCTTTAGAGATACTGGAAGTATAGGTTTGTATTCTTCAAGAAGCTGCTGATAATTTTCAGGTCCAGGAACTACTGGCAGTGCAGTACTACCTTTTGGTTTTGTTTTTTGCGGTATCATATACATTCTATTGATTGCCTTACCAGCCTGTCTTCTTGGAGAAGGAATGCTTTGAACAACAAACAAGTATTCCCCTAACTGTTCCCAGTATTTTTGGGTTTCGTCAGGCATTTCTTCCTTTGTTACACCAGTTCTCTCAACCATCTCGTCTTTTAATGGCGCTACTGCTGTTGCAGTTACATCATCATAAAACTTTCTTGCTTGGTACCATAGCTTTGCAGCACCAGGCCTATCAATGTCAAAATCAGTCATTAATTCTGTTGGAATAACCAACCTTTCAAGATCCACCTTATCAAGCTCAGCAGGAGCTGCGATTCTTTCAAACTTGTTTTCTACACCCAGTTCTGTTACTCTGGATAAATACCATAATACATTCCACATAAGATAATCCATTTCTACAAATGGTTGCTTATCATAGGTCCTCACATTATCTTTTCTAATACCTTGCTGCCGGTCATTTACCAACACTTCAAGATATCCAGTTATTTTGTCAAATGCAGTCTGGTATGGCGGATTGATTACTTTCACATTTGTTACCAATCCATAATCAATACCATCCATTGAGAATTCTGTTCTTGTCGGAGATTCACCAGGAAGATTTTCACTTGTGAACCCTGTCTTGGCTCTTAGTTGGTCTTCTCCCCTATCTATTAACCCTCCTTTAATTGCAGAAAGCACTCTTTGCTCTGCTTTAAAAAATCCTTCTGCTGCTGATTTATCTAATGCAGCATAAGTTTCAGGTTTTACCAACACAATAGCATCTAAATTCATTTTAACTCC
>JAHKAF010000001.1 GCA_018825865.1 Nanobdellota archaeon
AAAAATAATTGTTATTTTATTGTTGATAACTCTTGTTTTATCAATTGCTTCTGTGGCAATCACTTTAAATTTTGATAAAATCTTTGAATCCTCCAGTTCAAATGTTGGAAGTTCAAATGCAGGAAATATTCAGTTAGTAGTCGAGAAACCTTTGACTAATAGTCAGGAGGAGGGCTTATAATGAAATCAATTGATCTTCTAATGATCATTGCTATTATTGCGGTTGTTTTTGCTGCAGTAAATTTAGTAATCATAATTAACAAAATAGGAGGCATTGAAACTTTGACAGGATTTGCAATTGATACAGGAACTGCGAATTTGAGTATTACTGGAGTTGCCCAAGTTAATTTTACTACCTATGTTGTTAATTGGGGTAGCGGTTATGTGAATGCAAGTGAATTAAGTTGTGAATTAAATACAAATGGAATTAATAATTGCACTGATTTTACTACTGTTTCAACAGGTCTTATACTTGAAAATATTGGGAATGTTAATGTTACACTGAATTTATCGTCAGATAAAAATGCAGCAAGTTTTATCGGAGGAAGTGATGTTACCCCTATTTATGAATGGAATGTTTCAAATAATGAAGCTGGCTCTTGTGTGAATGGAACTGGTTTTGTTAAAACTGAGATAACCACTTATACTACTGTAACCACCACTCCTCAACTCGCTTGTGAACAATTTGGTTATGATACTCTGGATACATTAGAGATAGATTTAAAAGTTGTTATTCCTAGTGATGCTGCAGGAACAAAAGGAAGTGTTATTACTGCAACTGCGACTGCAATCAGTTAATTTTTCTATCGATAAAATATCATCTTATTAGTAAGGTATAAAAACATATTTATATTTTATTTAATATGAAAATCAAAAAGAGGTTCCCCCATATTTTATTAACAGTTTTAGTGATATTGATTTTAACAAAAATATCTTCTGCATTGGGAATAAGTCCTGCTGTAGTGAATTATAATTTTGAACCAAGTCTTAGGGGAGTTATTGAGTATACTGCTTTTGAAGATAATCCTGATAAAGAATTAGAACTTTATGTTTTAGGTGACCTTGCAGAGTATGTTAAACTTGATAAAACTAAACTTGTTGGGGGAGGGAAATTTACTGCAACGATTAAACTCCCGGAATCTATAGAAACACCAGGAAAACATAAGATTATAGTCGGAGTTAAGGAAAAAATTGATGAAGAGCTTGCGAAAGGAACTATCGGCACGTCAGTGATTATTCAGGCAGTGATAGTTGTTTATATCCCTTATCCAGGGGAATATTTAGAAATTGGTTTTAGAGCACATGATGTAAATATTGGAGAACCAATTAATTTTGAATTGGATTTAACAAGTAGAGGTAAGGAAGATGTGATTGCAAAATCTAAAATAGAAATTGTTTTTCAAAATAAAACCATGGAGGTTCTTTATCTTAAAGATAGAGAAATAAAAAGTCAGCAAGCAGTAAACTTAAAAAAAACATTTGATACTACAAATTATAATCCTGGAGAATATAATGCAATTGCTATTGTTGATTATGGTAAAATAGCAAGAGCAGAATCTAAATTTAAGATTGGGGAATTGATTATCTATATCGTGAATCATACTAAACAAATAGTTATAGGAAATGTCAAATCTTTTGATATAGAAATAGAAAGCGGGTGGAATGACCAAATAGACGGGGCTTATGCAGAAGTATTTATTCTTAATGAATCAAAACCTTTGATTAATTTTAAAACCACTTCAACTGAATTAACTCCTTGGGAAAGGAAAACTATTACAGGATTTTTTGATACCAGTAACTTTGCAGAAGGATTTTATGATGCAAATATAACCATTTTTTATTATGGAAGAGAGATGGGAAAAAGCTCAAATGAATTAGTTAAAGTACAGTTTGTTGAGGAGAAAGAGATTAATTATATTCTTCTCTCACTTGTTGCTATTGGAATAATTCTTCTATTAGTGGCAATAGTTTTATTGATAAGAAAATATTTGTTTAAAAAGAAGAGAAAAAATGAAAAGTAACTGACTTCGTCGGATGCTCGCCGATACCCAACCAAGTAGGTGCAATGCAAGGGCATAAACACAGTCGTTTGCATAAAAGATGCTCGCCGAACACAGTCGCTTCGCATAAAGAAAAAATGAAAAGCCAAATAGAATCATCGTTGAAGAACAATCAAATTAAATTTAAAAAAGGTGTAATTAAATGATATTCTCATTCTCACATCCACAGTATCTTTTTTTATTGTTTATAATCCCGATTCTTTTTTTTATACATTTTTTCTCTTTAAGCAATAGAAAAAAAGTCGCATTAAAGTTTGCTAATTTTGACGCAATTGCTAGAATACAAGGAGTCGATTTTTTTTCTAAAAATATCGTGAACCTTCTTTTAAGTTTACTTATTGTTTCATCAATGATTTTTGCTGTTTCAGGGTTAACTGTTCAGGTATTTAAACAATCAAGTTCCTTTTCTTTTGTTATAGTTATAGATTCTTCAGAAAGTATGGGGGCAGATGATTTTGAACCTAATAGAATAACAGCGGCAAAACAAACAGCTATGGATTTTGTTGATGAAGCGCCTGTTGGGGTAAGAATGGGGGTTGTGTCTTTTTCAGGAAATGCATACATAGAGCAGGACATATCAACAGACAAAATTGAAATAAAGAACTCTATAAATGAAATAAAAATAGAAGGGTGGGGGGGGACAGATTTGTATGAGGCAGTTATAGCGTCAGTGAACTTGTTAGAAGACGAAGATGTTAAAGCGATTATTTTATTAAGTGATGGGCAGATAAATGTTGGGAAAATTGAGGACATTGTTGATTACTCAAATAAAAAAGAAGTGATTATTCATTCTATTGCGATTGGCACAAAAGAAGGAGGAAAGACCTCCTATGCGATATCAAAACTTGACGAGGATACTTTAGAAAGTATTTCATATAATACTGGGGGAGATTATTTTCTTGCAGAAAATAAAGAGACACTTTCACAATCTTTTTTAAATATATTAAACTTAACGAGAAAAAAAGTTTCTATAAAACTTTCTGATTATCTGATGCTGTTTGCTCTTTCTCTTTTTGTTCTTGAGTTTTTTCTTTCTAATACGAGGTATTTTAATCTTTTTTAAATAATTGGGTATGTTTACTTCTAATCTTTTGTTGCTATGAGGTTATTCTTGACAATTTCAATTAAAATAAGGATTAATCTTTCCCTATCTTCTTGATTAATTTCCTTTCCAGAATATAGTGCGTGATTCATTAATTCACAGAATCTTGCAGGTTCTACCTGATTTTTTTGTTTAAAGAAATTTTCTAATTTAGAATAGTCTTCAGTATTTTTTGTTCCAAAAGCTTCTATAAAGAAATTTATTGATTTGAAATAATC
>JAHKAF010000013.1 GCA_018825865.1 Nanobdellota archaeon
AAAACAGTTATGGAAAAAACAAGCTGCACAGAAAAGCAAGCAAGAAAAGTTCTTGAAAGCACGAAGGGAGATTTAGCAGAGGCTATTTTGGAGTTGAGTTCTTAACAATCCAAATTATTATATATTTCAAACACCTTCTAATTTATGCAGAAATTCATTGAATACCTCTATGAAGCCGGGAAAATAATCCAAACCGTCGACCATCTTGTTTATATGACTCTTCCAATTGTTAATGACAAAAGGTTGCTTCTGAAGATAATCAAAGAGACAAAAACCGCAGTCGCAAATTGCATCAATTCAATTCTTCAGTATGAATATTTATACAAAAGAGTAAAACTTCACAGCAGCCCAAAAACAAATTTCAACACATTTGTAGAAAAATGCGCACCGAAGTACAAGATAACACCAGATGAAATAAAATCAATTATTGAATTATTCGAAATAGTTGAAAGCCATAACCAGAGCCCCTTCGAATTTGTAAGAGGCGACAAAATTGTAATCCTCTCTCAAAACTCAACACATAAAATAATCACAGTTGAAAAAGCAAAAGAATTTATAATAACCTCAAAAAACATCCTTAGAAAAGCCGAAGACAAGATACTGAGAAAAATGTTTTAAAGATTCAGCTTCCCAAATTTATAATCTTTTATTCTCCCTTTTTTTACTAATTCCTTTACTTGATTCGATTTCATAAAAATCTCGGTGCACTCATCTGCGAGAACCCCTCGAGTAATCTCAAATTGATAATGCTCTTCTCTAAAAGCAGGAGGCATATTATCTCTGATGTGTAAAGCCCCACTCTCATCCAAATCAATCCCACAAACAACTCTCTCAATAGTATTTAAGATTATAGCGCCAAAACACATTGGACATGGTTCATAAGTTGTATATAATATCGCTCTCGTATTTTTATCAAATAATCTTTGAGCAACCTGATTAATTGCTATCATCTCTGCATGAGCAGTTCTATTTTTTAAGGTATATACTTGGTTGCGCCCACGAGCAATAATTTCATTATCTAAAACAATTGCACAACCAATCGGCCAATTTCCTTCTTTCAACCCAATCCCCGCTTCCTTAAGAGCCACATTCATATAAAATTCATCACTCATATAAGATTCATCTTTTACTCTTTTATAAGAATTTAGTTAATTAACAAGATACTAAGAAAAGTATAAAAAGCCCTAAAACATAGTTACATATAGTTCTAATTTATTAGATTTAATAATCAATGGAAAGAATAATTCAGGAAAAAATAAGTGCAGACCATCTCCTTTATGTTAGTTTGAAGTATACAAAAACCTGTGATGTAATAATTAATTTAATCTACAGATGGAGGAAAATGATTGACACAAGTATCGAGGCAATACTAAAACACGCAAAAAAGAAAAAAAAGATTTCTTCGATTTCAACAAACCCTATGGGAAAAATAGACCAAATAAGAAAAATATTCAAAAAAGACCCAGAATTTTTAAAAGTAATAGATATGTATGAAATGTTCAGAAAAATTGAAGATTTAAGGGTAGAAAGAATCGGAGAGTTTAGAAAAAATGTTAATCTAAAAGTTATGTATCAGGGAAAAGAAGTGAACATCAACCTTGAGGAGCTGAAGATATATGCTGAAAGGTTAGAAAACTTTATAAGTACAACAAAGCAATTTCTTTTATCTAAATAGGCAATTTCTAAAATGTCTAAAATTATTGTGATTACATCAGGGAAAGGAGGTGTTGGAAAGACAACTACTGCGATAAACTTAGGTGCAGCCATGAATCATTTCGACAAAGACGTTCTAATTATCGACGGAAATCTATCAACTCCAAACATTGGGATTCATTTTGGTTCCCCTGAAGTTCCAGTAAATCTAAATAACATTATTCTTGAAGAATCAGATGTTTTTGAAGCAGTCTACGAACATGGGTCTGGAATAAAAATCATGCCTTCATCACTCTCAATTAAAGAACTTAATAAAATAAAACCAGGAGTGATAAAAAATTTTAAAAAAGATTTCAAGAAAATCTCTGATTATGTAATTATGGATAGTGCTGCAGGACTCGGAGAAGAAGCAAGGTCAGTAATTGAAATGGCCGACGAGATAATCATAATTACAAATCCTGAAATGCCTGCGATTACAGACGCGCTGAAAACAATAAAACTCGCGGAACAATTGAAAAAAACAGTTTTAGGAGTAATAATGACTCGCGTCAAAAAGAACAGGATAGAGTTACAACCTGAAACAGTAAAGGAAATGCTGGAGATTCCGATTTTAGGAATGATTCCAGAAGATATTTCTGTTGCAAAATCACTTAATCTAAAAGACGCTGTTGTCCACACACACCCAAAAAGCAATGCTGCACGAGCATACAAAGAAATCGCAGCCAAACTCCTTGACATCGAATACGATTCAGACAAAGACAAAGAAACAATTTTCGAGAAGATAGCGGGGGCTTTTAAGAAGAGGTGATTATCTATCTGGTAAAATTTTCTTCAATTCAATATAATTTTTTAAGAACATATAGTTACAAATAAGATATAAAATGAACATGAATACATTAAAAATGCAAACATGTAATGAGTATACACTCCCATTATCTTTCAATGAATACCAAGTAAATATTCCTGCAATTATTATTGCTAATAAAGAAAACGTCCAAAACCTATAAAATTGAAAATCCAACTCAAACTTATTTTTCATCTTATCTTATCAATTTTGCCAATGCAATTCTCCTCTTGAGTATGCTTTCCTATATTCATCATCAGATAATCCCTTTGGATTATATCTTTTAACATATTTTTCTGCCCTTTTATGTAATTCGGAATAATCTCCAATAAAATTTCCAGCTTCATCCCAATCGGTATTTTGTGTCGCTATCACTAATCCTCCCTGAGTTTTTACTACCTCTGCAATATTCATTTCTTCTACGAATTCAAAAAAATCTTCGTTCATCTTATCTTTTCAAAGAATCTCGCCTTTTTTAATATTATTGTGTTTTAGAAGTGATTAGATTTTCTTAAACAATATCTCCTCCTTCTTTATCTTCTTAGCACTAAACTGCTTCTTTATTTTCTCAGCACTCTCAGGAATAAACGGCAAGAGCAATTCTGCAATTTTCAAAATAGATTCTTTTAATTCATATAAATCTCTCTTGTCTTTAGATTTCCATAATTCTCTAATCTGAATATACCAATTACAATGGTCAATAAATTTGA
>JAHKAF010000014.1 GCA_018825865.1 Nanobdellota archaeon
ATCAATAGAAACCCCTCCATATTCGGTGTTTATAGAAAGATTTTCTGTTTGGTTTAATTCTTCTAAACTCCCTTCTATTTTGTAAACAATATCTTGTTTCATCTCATCTATTTTTGCATCTACTTGACGATTGATTTCTTCTGTTTTATTTATACAAAATCCTTCTGAACAGAAATTAGTAATACATTGAAAACTTTGTTCACATTCTTCACCAGTCGCTTTTTGTTTCTTAAACCCTGCAGATTCTTCAGCAGTTTTACCAGAAAGAGTTCTCCCTTCTCCGGAACAATAAGTTCCGTTTAGAATATATCCATAAGGATAGCATTCTTTATGATTACCATTTGTATAACATCCTTTGTTTAAATGACAATCCTCTTTTTCACCTTCGTGGTTTTCTCCGTCGGAGTTTATCTTTGATGAACTTGTAAATAATGCAAAAGCTTCCCCACTAACACTTGTGCTTGTCCCGCTACTTGATGTTCCTAAAAAGGATTGTAAGTTAGTCTGAATATTTCCTGCTTGAATAAGAGAATTTGATTGTGTCCCTGATGTAGACTCACAAATCTCTCCACCCCCATAACTTTTTTTTACTAGCCCCTCTGGACATTGTATTCCAATATATTTTTCACTGAATGGGATAGGATACCCTTGATTATTTTTAACTGGCTCGGAAATACAAATTTTCCCTCCTTCACTTAAAGTTTCAACTGAAAATCCTTCTGGACAGATTACATTATAAGAAGAAACAAAAGACAAAGCTCCAACTAATAAAAATACTATAATTAATCCTAATTTTCTTTTCATTCTACTTACTATAATATCATGAGTTGGCTTATTTAAAACTTACTACATCATTATAGTATGTCTAAACGCTCATCATTTGATATAAAAAAGAAGATTCTATCATTAATAAAATCTTCGTCGCTGACTTTTGCTCAGTTAGAAAGGAAAACGAACACAGGATATAATACAATAAAGAATAACTGTGACGAGCTTGCTTCGTATGGTTTTGTCAAGATAGAAAAGAAAGCAAAGCACCCAAAAAGCGGGCGGGCTTATTTTGAAATAAGTATAACAGACAAAGGAAGAGAATTTTTGGAGAAGAAATAAAGGAGGGCTTTCGCCATCGGATAATAAATAAAGTTAACTAAAAATTAATTTTCTGGTTTTTTATCTTTAAGGATTTTATCCACAAGTTTTTTCGCAACATATAAAGTTAATTCTTTTCCAAGGTTATCCCAAACTTTTATTGTTATATCAATTACACTCTCCCAACCTTCTTGTAATTTAGTTCCTTTGGGTTTATTGGAATCTTCTTTTAATTGAGTTAACTCTACTTCTGTTATTTTATATCTTAGACCTTTGTATTCTATTTTAGTCATTTTTGTAATACCTCCTTTCAAGAAAAAATCATAAATTTGATTTCATAAACTAAGGAAGTTAATCCGTTTTTAAAACTTATTATCGTCGCTGTTCCTTTCTAAAAAAACTCTGTTGTTTTGTTATAACAAATTAATTAAAGGATTTTTTAACCCTCAAAACCTCATTATCTTCTTTGAAGTTTCCATAAGACGATTTGTGAAGCTGTCTGTTGTTTCGCCTTCTTGTTTTTCAACTGCAAGAGAATTAATTAATTCTGGAATTAGTTTGTTGAAATCTGAGGGGTTTTGCTCCGAGTAAATCTTTACTGTTTCCTCCTCGATGTTTTCCTTATCTATGATTTCGATTTCTAATTCGTCGTCTTTTGTTTTCAAATCATGAGTATTCCTCAACATAAAATAAACCTTCTTTTGTTTTGCGAATTCCTCTATCTGTGAGAATTTAATGTCCGAAGTTTTTTGGTGTTCTAGTTCGCCCCTTATCCTCAGCAAAACTATTTTGTCCTCGATATCAAGCTCATCCAACAACGAGATTATTTGTTCTGTTGCTGTCAGCGCGTTTTTAACTTCAATCTGGAGGGGGATAACTTCTTTAAGTTTCAACTCCATCTTCTGTAAAGAATTATCTGATTCAGTATCGACGATATAAAAACTTCCGTGTTGGAGGTCTTCAAGTTCCTGAAAATTATTTGGGAATACTGGCCCAGGGTAAACAAAATTCTGGTACTGGAAATCTATATGCAAGTGTCCGAGAGCATAATAATCTGCCTTTGGGAGTAAATCTATTTCTACAGCGTCGATAGGGAGGGTTCCTTTTGCTTTATCAATTGTCGTATGAAGCATGAAAATTTTGAACATTCCAGGAGCATCATTTAGTTTTATATTTCGTAAATCTCTTATTTCTAGCCCTGACTTTTTTCCAGGATAACCATAAAGTGCAATCCCCTCGTGGACAACAGGATTTAAGATTATCTTATCCCCTATTTCTTCAAAGTCAGCCACATTCTTACAAAATCCTGCTTTTTCTAAAACATCCAAGAAAGTTTTTCCAGAAACAGAATAATCATGCGAACCAGCGATAATAAAACATGGTATGCCTGCCCTTTTCAGTCTGCGGAATTCAGCGAATGTTTCTTTGAGGATTTCTATTGGAGGGTAAGCAGAATCAAATAAATCTCCGGCAATCAAAACAAAATCAAGTTTCTTCTCGATACAGATATCAATTAAATTTCTAAAGGACTGGAAATTCAAATCCTGCAATGGCTGTTGCTTCCATCCTCCAAGATGCACGTCGGCAACGTGAGCGAATTTTACCATTGTCTAAAAAAACTCTAAGAATATTTAAAGATGATTGTGATTGAGTCAGAAGAACCCTCCAAAGAAATCAATTAATTGCTCCTTAAATAAAAGGATTAATATCAGAGAACCAGCAAGAATAATAAGAAGAATTGCCAAGAAGATTGCCATTTTCTTGTTGGATTTGCTCTCAGGTTTTTCATAATCTGAGACTTTCTGCGAGGGATTTTCTTCTTTTAATTGGACAACTTCTTTTGGAGGTTGCTCATAGTTTGAAACATTCTGGGTAACTTTTGGAAACCCAAACTTTACTTTAAAATCAGGGGATTTTGCTTGAATCGGGTTTGGAGTTGTTTTTTGTTCGCCAGGTTTTGATTGTTCAATTTTTTTGACTCCCAAAAGATTTGCAGCAGCTTCAATGTTTTCTTCTTTATAACCAGCATTGAGGAGCGTCATCTTTGCCCGAGCCAGAGATTCTCCTTTAGTCAGTGCCATTTTTAATCCTTCAGCAAGCTCGCTATTTGTAGAAATTTTTTCCTCTTTCATAAATTTTCCTCTTTATGATTAATGATGAATGTATTTAAAAAATGTGGTGTGGGAGGGATTGCTTGCTATCGCGAGGGAGAGGATTAATTAGGAGTAAAAAATAAAAAAATAAAAATTTAGAGGAATTACTTCTTTATAGTATATGTTGGAAAATTCTTTGGCATAAACTCATAGGTGTTATCTGATGGTTTTGTTCCATCCTCTCCATCTTCTCCCTCAGGAGCCATTGGATTATAGGCTTTTGAACCCTGCCCTAAAGTTAATAAAGACATTGCCGTTGTTGCCAATAGCATTGCCGGTAATTTTCC
>JAHKAF010000015.1 GCA_018825865.1 Nanobdellota archaeon
ATCTTCAATGTTCATAGAAAGAGCATTTGCAACTTCTTTCTCTTCCATATCTCTATTTTGTATAGCATCTCTTATTTTCAATAATTTGTTGACAGCTGTGTAATTAACTTTAAACTCTTGTCCAAACTGAATTTTTGATTCTGCCATCCAAATATCTTTTGCATCTGCCCCTTTTGGAAGAATTCCCACAGAAAGATAACCATATTTTTCATCACCTGTTTTTTCTTTAAGTTCCGAAAGAATAGCCATTCTACGATTAGCATTAATAACATTTCCTGCAACAGTGATAATACCTGGATTGACTTGACCAATTCTTTTAAGATCATCCATTAACTGTTTTGTTTCATCAGGTCTTCTTTCTAAAAGAAGCTTTTTTATTTTCTCAACATCTTCCCCCTCTTCTAGATTTAATTTTCTTTTTAATCTCGCTTCTTCTGCTAATTTATCTGCTGCAAATCTCCCATTCTCTAAATTATATGTTAGAAGATCTATGGGAAGTCTATGAATTTCAAGAGGGATTAATTCTCCTTTATACTCTGTCTTGAAAAAGTTTCCAGTTTTACAATCATTATTTTCTTCTATATATTTTTTCAATCTAATTTCTTTATCACTTTCAAGACTCATTTTAATAGATAACAAAAGAGGTTTAAAATGTTTATTATACTCAAGAACGACTAAATTGTCAAACTCTTCAAAAGAAATCAAATAGAAAATCCCTTATCCAATTCAATACTAATGATTTATCTTATACAACTGCTTCTTCAATAGCTGTTTCAAAAACAGTATTAATATCAAAAGACAAACCAAATTCTATTCCTTTTGATGCTTTATACAATTCTTCTTCAGTTAATTCTCTTCCTATTCTCTGAACCGCTTCACCTTGTAAATCCTCAACTCTTACTGCAAAAACAACATCTTCCTCATTATTTTCATTCATATACTTTTTAAGGGGATCTTATTTATAAAGATTTCTCAGATGGAAATCCTTCATTAAATATCAAATAAACTAAAATTACAAAAAAAGAAATTTAGAAAATTAAAAAATTATCTCTTTTTTCTGCTGGTTTTTCTTCTTGCAGCAGGTCTTGATGCTGGTTTCTTCGCACTAGGGGCACAACTTGCCAAAGTAGAACACTTAAGTCCATGAAGAATCAATACTACCGCAGCAACGACAAGCACCCACTTTGAATAAGCAAATGTTTCCCATAAAGCGAACACCAATACAACTAAACCCAAAACAATCTCAGTAGCTTTGCAATTACACATTTTAACAACCTCTTTTAATTAAAATCAATTAGAATCAGGGATTAATAAATGTAACGTTATTTATGATAAACCCCTACTGCTTCGCTAATATTTTTAAAACCCTCTCTTTCTAATAATTTAACTAAACCTTTATTAATTTTTTTAGTTATCCAAGGACCTTCATAAATTAATCCTGTTAATAACTCTAAAACTACTGCCCCAGATTTTATTTTATCATAGGCATCTTCTGCTGTGAAAATCCCCCCAACCCCAATTATAGGTTTTTTTGTTTCTTGATAAACTCTTGAAATAATTTTAGTACTTTTTTCTCTTATCGGTTTCCCACTTAATCCCCCCATTCCAATTTGCTTAAGGATTTTTTGGGATGTCCTTAAACTCTCCCTTTTAGAAGACGAATTTGAGAGAACATACCCTCCAATCCCCTCATCTTCACACACTTGGAGAATTCCACTTAATTCATTATCTACATCAGAAGATAATTTAGCAAATAAAGGACGAGTATCTCCATAACTTATTCTTAAACTATTTATCTCGGCTAATAACTCTCTTAAAGCCCCAGGGTCTTCAAATGTTTTTCCTTCGAGAGTATTGGGACAACTTACATTTAGAACTAAATAATCTCCTTCAGTCATTGTTTTATAAGAATCACTAAAATCCTTTATTGCTTTATCCCCCATAATCTTTGGAGAATGAGTTTTCGCGATATTCACCCCAATAGGAATTTTACTTTTCCTATTTGTTAGATTCTTATTAATCTCATGAGCCCCATGATTATTCAACCCCATTCGATTGATTATTGCATTATCTTTAACTAATCTAAATAATCGTGGTTTTTCATTCCCTCCTCCCCCTTCAAAAGTTGCTGAGCCAATCTCTTCAAAACCAAAATCCAAACCCTCAATAAACTCTGTAAAAACAGCATTTTTATCAAAACCTGCTGCCAACCCTATTGGATTCTTAAAATCAATTCCACAAACATTTGAATTTAATCGGGGATCTTCATAATTAAATAGAGTTTTTAGAAAATTAGTCAAATTATTCTCTCCAAAAAACTTTCCTAATCTAATAACTCTCTCATGAGCTTTTTCTGGGTCTTGTAAAAAAATTATTGACCTAAATAATTGATAAAACATTTTGTGGTCTTAATCCCCTATATTCGTCGAGATTTAATTGTCCGTGATTTCCTGTCTTGGTTATGTAATCTCTTAATCCAAAAATCTTAAGAGCATTATTAAAAGTTAAATTAGAGATTTGTCCTTCTGAAAAACACTCTTTTCTTAATTTATCGACGACATTAGGCCATCTATCAAGCCCTGGAATTCCAGATATATATGGGTCCTCAAGTTTCTCTTTCCTTGTATGTGGAGCATGGTCTGTTGCAATCATATCAATTTTCCCTTCTTTTAAACATTTCAAAAGTCCTTGTTGAGAATTTCTAGATCTTAAAGGGGGATTCATCTTTAATAATAATCCTTCAGGGATATTCATTAGTTCATCATATAAAAAAAGGTGATGTGGTGCCACTTCACAAAAAACTTTAATACTTCCAATCTCATTACCTCCTAATCCTAAGTTTCTTCTTACTTTGTCTAAATATTCTACAGATTCAGGAGAGGATACATGAGCAATATTTAATTTACCTCTAAATCTAGTATCCCATGCAAATCCTATTTGGTCTTTAATTGATTCTAATTCAGCAATCTCAGGTCTTGCCCAAGAATGACTAATTGGATTTTTAGCATAAAATAACTCTGGTTTCAACATACTTTCTTTTTCACAATGCACAGTCAAAACACCTTCATAATTATTATTACTTAAAACTCTATAAACATTCTTTTGATCTTTTTCCTTAATAACTTCCAAATTTCCTACAGATTTTCCAGCAAATAATTTTAATCCAACTACTCGTGGAAAAAGATTATTATGAATTTTAACTGCTTCTTCAACCTGTTTAAGGTCAGGAGTTAATAAAACATATAATCCATAAAAAACAGGAGAATTTGTTTTATCTGCAATCTCTAATCTTTCTTCAACCCTCTGTTCTGTTGTGACAGGATTAATTGTATTTACTATATCAAAAACAGCGTCGACTCCTGCTCTTTCTGCAACCTCTAGGGCATGTGTGATTGTTTCTTTTTCTTTTTGTTCTTCATCTCTACAATGAACATGGGGATCAATATACATATAACATTACAATAAAAATAATTTAAAAACAAATCTATAGTTGAACATATACTTCTTTTGCTCTTCTATATCCAACCCCTCCGAAAAACGCCTTTCTCTCTTATTTCAAAACTCATTTCTTTTTGCGGAAGACTCCTATGCTTCAGCAGAACAGCTTTTCTTTTTCCCCCATTATTCTTCAGCTCAATTATGCACTTACTCCAATACTTCAACAAATCCCCTCCGACAATATTCATCTCCTTCTGAACTCCTTTCTTCCAATCTTCTTCAGACACAAATGAACCATAAACTTGATTAGTAATAATAATTGCGATATTCTGCTTCCGAGAAATCTCTGCCAGCAACCGCATCTGCTTAGCCATCTCCCTATTCACCTCCCGAACATTTTCAGAATCTTTTGTCTTAACAGCGTCGCCAAGTTCCAATCTATAAAGCATAGCCATCCCATCTACAACAATCAAACTAACATGCTTTTTCTTAACACTTTCCAACAAACTCGCAAACGCCTTTTTCTGTTCCTCAAAACTTGTCGGCTCCAACAAAAGTATATTTTTCAAAATCTCCTGATGATTCTCTCCCACAACCTGCTTAACTCTCTCAACAGAAAACCCCCCCTCAGTATCGACAAAAATAACCTTGTTTCCTTTCTTAGCCTGACTGCACGAAGCCAAAATAGCCAAATTCGTCTTTCCACTTCCAGGAGTCCCAGCAAGCATCGTAATAACCCCTTTTTCATAACCCCCATAAAGCCACTTATTAAAATCAAAACTCCCTGCAGATATTTTATTCTTAGTCATAAAACACAAAAGATATAAGAATTAATAAGGATTGTTGTAATAGAAATGCTCACAACAAGTTGCTCAAGATAAGAAAACTGTTAATAAAAAACTAAAGTCTTTCGTTGCTAGGTGATTGTTACTCAAACGATTATACGAAGTTATCTCATTAACAACTTCTCTTCCCACGGGTGAGTGGGCGGGACACTACTTCATCTTCAAAAAATCTTTCTCGAAATTATCCAAATCCTTAGTTATAGAATTAACAGCGTCGTTGATTGCCTTCTTTGCTGTCTTGCCCTTTGTCTTAACTTTAAGCACAGGATTTTTAGTCGGGTGCTCTCTTTTCCACGCCGCAAAACTCACAGCAGAATCTTTATTCAAATAAACTCTCAAAATTTCTACCATAGTCAAATTGTCCAGCTCAACTTCAATTTCATCCTTTGAACTATTGATAATTTTCAAATCCATATAATGAAAGATTAAGATTGGTTTATAAAAGTTTGGTTGGTGAATTGGCGTTAGTAGGTAGATTTTTAAGGAAGAATATCTTAAGAATTAAATGAAGGATTACAAAAATAGTTTATTGTTTTGGTTGGCGATTGCATTTGTTATAATGTTTATATTAGGAATGTTTGGGAAAATAATATGGGATAAATCTGATTGGATATTTTTATTTCTAATAGTTGGAGTAATAGTCTTGAATGTCAAATTAAATAAATTACTCTCAAAAAATAAAAAGTAATATGGAAAATGAAGATATAAAAGAATACTCTGAACTTTTAGAAGAGGCAAAAGAGATAAAGAAATCTCTTAATCTTGAAAGTATAGAATACTGCTTTGCTTATGTTAATCCATCAAGAATTAGATACAATTAGATTTCACAACTGCAA
>JAHKAF010000016.1 GCA_018825865.1 Nanobdellota archaeon
GCGGGATAGATTATAATCATCCAGATTTAAAGTCAAACTACAAGGGAGGTTATGATTTTGTCAATACTGATACCGACCCAATGGACGATCATGGGCATGGCACCCATGTGGCTGGTACTGTAGCTGCCTTGGATAACGGTATTGGTGTGGTTGGTGTTGCTCCGGAAGCTAATTTATATGCCTTAAAGGTTTTAAGTTCTGGTGGTAGCGGGTCTTATAGTGATGTAATTGCTGCTCTTCAATGGTGTGTGAATAATGGTATTCAAGTAACTAATAATAGTTACGGAAGTTCTGGAGATCCTGGGACTAATGTGAAAGAAGCGTTTGATAATGCTTATAACATTCATGGAATTATTCATGTAGCTGCCGCAGGTAATAGCGGTAATCCTCCTGGCAGAGGTGATAATATTATTTATCCAGCTAGATATGATTCGGTAATTGCGGTTGCAGCAAAGAATTTTATTCTTTGTTTAATGGTTTTGCAATAAGTGCTTCAAGAGAGAATGCAATAAAGCTTCTAGAGCTTTCTTCAGTTAAAAGTGTTAAACCGGAGTATTTATATGAAATTAACTTAATGGACTCAGTTCCTTTAATTGGAGCTAGTACTGCACATAGTTCAGGTTACACTGGAGAAGGGATTTCAATTGCTATTATTGATACTGGAGTTGATTATACTCATGCTGATTTAGGTTCTTGTTTTGGTTCAGGATGCAAAGTAGTTGACGGTTATGATTTTGTTAACAATGATTCTGATCCAATGGATGATCATGGTCATGGAACTCATGTTGCAGCAACTGCAGCAGGAAATGGTGTTCTAATAGGAGTTGCTCCTGATGCAGAAATTTATGCATATAAAGTCTGTGATGTAGAAGGTTATTGTCCTAATATACTTGAGGGTCTTGAAAGAGCTTTAGACCCAAATCAGGATGGAGATTATTCAGACCATTTAGATATTGTTAACATGAGTTTAGGAACTAAACAGGGCGGAAGCCCATTTGATGTATTAAGTTTGGCAGTAGATGATTTGGTTAATGCAGGAGTGGTTGCAACAATTGCTGCAGGAAACAATGGAAGTCTGTATTTTAAAGTGAGTTCTCCAGGCAGTTCAAGAAAAGCAATTACTGTTGGAGCAAGTTATAAAGATGACAGAGATTGGGTTTGGCATTATTTTTCCAGTAAAGGCCCAACTTGTTTGGGAACTTTTAAGCCTGATATTACTGCCCCAGGTGTTTTAATTTGTGCTGCTCAATCATCTCAGGATACTATATGGCAGTATCATATGGATAAAAGAGATATTGATGTACATTGTTTGGATACTGAACACATTTCAATTTCTGGAACTTCAATGGCCACTCCTCATGTTGCAGGAGCAGTTGCTTTAATTAAAGAAGCTCATCCTGACTGGACTCCAGATGAAATAAAATATGCTTTAAGATATACTGCTTTTGATACTTCTAAGTCTTTTTTAAGAGAAGGTGCTGGAAGAATTAATGTTTTTGATGCAATTCAGTTATCTAATAAACCGCCAATAGCATTTATTGATTATTCTTCTGCTGAAGAAGGAGGATATTTGGATATCATTGGAACAGCAGAAGGAGAAAATTTTTCTAATTACACTTTAGAGTACAGTTTACTTACATCAGAACAATTTAGATATGGTTGTGGTATGTATAGTTCGTGGCCTCCAGCAGAAATGGAAGAATCAGAATTGGCTTTGAGAAATTTAAGCTGGACTCAATTTCATTCTTCTGACGATGCAGTACATCAGGGAACCTTGTTTAATAATTTTAGTTTGCTTCCTTTTGTTGAAGAAAGTAAAATGTTTTTCAAGTTAACTGTTGAAAACACTTTAGGTCAAGAAAGCATTGAATATTTTGTGCAAAAAGTTAATAATTTAGAAGTATTGAATATTGTTGCTGAACCTTTTGTAAGAAGTCAGGACCCTTTAGTGACAGTTAATGGAACTGTAAGAGGAATTGCATTTCAGAGTTATGATGTTCAATGGGCTTCAGGTTATAGTGAAAATGACTCAGAATTAAGTTATACTTCA
>JAHKAF010000017.1 GCA_018825865.1 Nanobdellota archaeon
GAATATCCTTCAATCACTCCATGAAGATAAGCTATTAGAGAATCTTTATCTATCATTACAAGAATATAGTTCTTTCTATCTTGTATTGCTTTTTTCATTTCCTTTCTTATGATATTCTTAGGAGGCCATTCAATCTTCTTACCAATAACTTTTGAATAATTTTTTGCTTCGTTCTCTCTCAATTTAACATACTCCTTAAAATCACTTTTCCTTATTTTTCGTATTTTCATTCTCTAAAAATTCCTGCTCGCAAAACTCGTAGATGATTGGCTCACAATCGGTTTCTCCAGATTGTTCGCGGATTTAATTTAATTAAAGCATAAATTCTGTTATTATTGGTTTTATCTATTAGCAACTTTCTATCAATGTTCAACTTGTTTGAACCTATCATCTCCCGCACCCCTTACAATCGCCCGCGCAAAAAGTCTTGGCATGTTTATCAATTAATTTAAGCATTGGAACAATTGTCTTTTTGTTAAGAGAATAAATCCTTTGTTTACCTTCTTGCTTTACGTCGACAATATTGCAACACCTCAGCGAAGCCAGTGCATGAGAAATCTTGCTCTGCTCAACTTTCAACTCCTTTGACAATTCTGTGACATTTTTTTCTTTCTGCTTTAGAGAAGTAACTATTTTTATCCGAAGAGGATTCGACAGATTAGTAAAGAAGATATGATATGTTGAATTGTTCATATGAATTATAGTTCATATGAGTATATAAATGTTTTGTGAAGGGATTTTGGAAGGGTTAATCTTCTTGGCTCTTTTCAGTTATTTAACAATTTGGCAACGACAAACTTATCCAATCTTTTTAGTTTCCTTAAAACGATTTTTAATAGAGAGATAAACAAGAATTGCACTTATGATTATAAAAGCCCAAATGATGACTATAACTAACTCCATAGGGAATAAAGGAAATTTTACCAAAATCCAAATGAGTGAAGAAAATAAAGTAACGAGTATGATTATGAATACTGTTAAAAATATCCCTAAATCATAGAAGAATGATTGTAGTTTTAGATACACTCTTTTTTTTTCATACCTAGAGTTTAATCCTAACAAAATCAAATAAATAGCAAATATCGGGAAAGGTGCATACAACATAGTCGAAGCTACTACCTTTAGAACGACACCCAGACCTATGGAATCAAAAGTTTTCCCTTCTGGATAATATTGGAGAACCCCAAATATGCAAACAATTAGTAATGTTATAATCGCTAATCTTAATAACTCATCGTTTATTTGTTTTTGTTTCATCTTATTTAATATTACCTCTTAAAACTCTTTAATTTCTAAAACATGGGCGCGGAAATTGAAAACAAGTTTCTTCATTCCGACCCACTCACTTCGCACATGGGCGCGGAGGGAATTGAACCCCCTTCTTCCGGGCTGGAGCCGAATATAATACCAGTATACGACGCACCCTTTAGAATAGAAGAAGGAGAGTGTTTTTAAGAATTGCGCTATGCGGGATTGATGGCTCAAAACTGATTTCATCAAGTTTTTCGCTCAAGAAGAAGTTGTTAATAAGATAACTTTGTATAACATGTTGAGTAATTGAGCACCTCGAAACAATAGACTTCAAATATGTCTTAACTACATTTTATCAATCGAAAGAAGTGAGCTAATTCTATCGAGAATCTTTTTTCATCCTATTCCTTTTATCTCATCAATCTCCTCGTTTGAAATCGAACAACCCTTCATGCGAAGCGACTGCGTTTATGCCCTTCGGGTATCGGCGAGTACAAAATCTTGATTTTGAGGTTGTTCTATCGTATCCGCTGAATCTCATCAATCTCCTCGTTTGAAATCGAACAACCCTTAAACTTAACAGCCCACAACAAGGCATCCAATACTTTATCTCCGTCTTTCAAACGAACAACTCCTTTCTTGTATGCAACATAAACAAGTTCAGCAGAACGGATTATCTTAAACCCTTTGAAAGGCGAGAAGTTTTTTTTGTTTAATGTAATTCTTGTGTGTAATTTCCTTTGAAGGAGTTCTTTCAGATTATCAGGTTTCTCGACGAGCATCCTTGTTGTTCTTTCGTCTACTGCAATAACGTTTGTTATTTTTTTATTGTCCAAAATTTTGCTAAGCGCCAGACAGGAAGTTTCTCCTGCACTGATTAGATGAATTTTATCTCCTTCTCCTGTAAAAATTTCATTAGCAATTTTCATCATATTATCTGTCTGCGACTGAATTTCATTTTCTTTAATTCCCGCAGAAGAAGGCAACTCCAGCACTTTCTCGTCGAGCAATTGCTTCAGTTTCAGCGCCTCAAGTTCAAACTTCTTAATTGTCAGTGGTTTATCAATAACCTCTTTCTTGACATCTTCAGTTATCATAAACTTCCCGTCAAAGATTTTTTTTAATTCCTTCAACTCTGGCAAAAGCCCGTTCATAGCCAGAGAAATTAATGTGCTCGCGTCGAAGATTATTGCTTTGTGCCAACCATTTTGGGGTGGTGCCGACCGAACTAGTGAATGTCTTGTCATCCAAACATCTCCATAGCCAATTTAATTCTTTGCTTTACACCTAAAGTCTTATTTTCTGGAACATCTGAAATCCCGGTTCCTCCAGAATAACCTGCAAGTTCAAACATTGTAATTCCGAGGAGCTTTGCTGTCTGTTCCATTGAAACTCCATGTTCATAAAGTCGCGACGCCTTGTTTATGCTCGCCTTTTCAAAAACATCCTGAATATATCCTCTTAGCTTCCCAGATAATTTCCCAACTTCCCCCCTTATAGAACCAAGATTTTCACTTACTCCCTTTTCATCGTTTTTCTTTATAGAAGTTATTATGACATCAATCAAAAGCGAAATCCTTTTGTAGAAATTTTTCCATCCTGGCAAAACCCTGTAGTTCTCCCTTTCAAGAATTTTCCCAATAGAATAAACAATCACTGCAGTCGCAATATTGTCCGGGTCCTGCGTTCTCGACGCTGTATTAATCGTCTGATTGCTCAATTCTTTCAACTTAATCGCGTCACCCTTTTCAATCGCAACCTTCGCCTCTTCAAAAATCCGCAGAATATTCTCCCTCTCTTGCATGATTGTTCAAAGAAAAAATACTTAATAAATGTTAGGTTGAGAATTATCTCGCTAACGGTTCTTTGTATAATAGGCAATTAGAAAAATTGTCAGTACATTCTAATCCATTAACGCAATAACGTTTTCCATTACGTTCCCCTTTTCTAAAAGGGCATTTTTCTGGGACTTTTGGACCACTTGCACAAAAATCAACATGGACGACTTTAATATGTTTATCTTTTGGACCATCTATCAGATAATCATTTGGCTCCCCGATAGAATCATCAGGCTTTGCAGAAGGAATATAATCTCTATCATCGCTTTCCATAAAACAACAATTTTTGATTCTTTATAATTATTATTGTTTTGGGGTGTTAAGTTTTTATATGAGGTTATCTTATTTGAATTATGAAACGCGTCTTGCTCGACACAAACTTTATCCTAACTTGCGTGAAACAGAAAATAGATTTTTTCGAGGATATAAAATTTATGGGAATGGAAATTCTGATTCCTGAACAAGTTATCGGAGAAATACAGAAACTTAAGGGCCCTTATTCTGAAATATCTTTGAGTTTGTTGAACAAAAGCGAGTTTAAGAAAATAGATATTGGCAGAGGCCATGTTGACAAAAACATTGTAAAATTCGTCGCTAAAAATAAAGACGTCATCGTGGCAACATTAGACAGGGAACTCAAGGACAAAATCAAAGGTCATAAATTAGTAATCAGGGGAAAGAAGAAATTGGAGATTGTTTGATTATTCAACTAATAAACTTTCCATATGTTGGCGAATTTTATAATCTTCTAAAGCTTTATCGAATAATTCTAAATCAGACATTTTGGCAAATTCTAACTTACGGGATATATCTTTGCCTCCCTTTAAGACAGGAGCTTCATAGAGGGTAACTTTTCCTTTACTGATATCTATATAAAAAGTCTTGCCATCTTTAAGTGCAAAATATGCTTCCCGAGAATTTTTATTATCTACCATAAAAATACATCTCCCTTTGATTTAAATAAATTTATGTCCTCAACCACATATTTCCTACTCAAAAGTTTTAAAAACCATCTGATACTATTTTTTTTATAAAATGTTCTATATAACAGAAGTTCAGGATTATGTAAGGGTAGCGCCGAAGTTATTTGGTTTGCCTACTGCAGAAGCGATTGACAAGCAACTTAGAGAAACCTATACAGATTACTACGACGAGGAATTAGGAAAAGCTGTTTCAGTAATCGCTGTTCTGGAAGTTGGAGAAGGTGTTATAATTCCTGGCGACGGTGCAGCGTATTACAACGCAAGATTCAAACTACTTGTCTGGAAGCCAGAATTACAAGAATTAGTTTATGGAGTAATTGCCGAGATAACTAATTTCGGGGCGTTTATTGACATGGGTGCAATGAGGGGAATGATTCATATTGGACAGACGATGGATGATTACGTGAGTCTTAACTTAAAGACAAGTTCTCTTCTAGGAAAATCAAGTAAGAGGAGTTTAAAGCAAAAAGATTTATGTGTGGCAAGAATAGTCTCGCTAAGCCACAAAGCTGCCGAGCCTAAAATGGGCCTTACAATGAGACAGCCAGGTTTAGGAAAATTAGAATGGTTGAATGAAGATAAAAAGAAAAAAGAAGCTGAAGCAAAGAAACTTGCAAGAGTCGAGGAAAAAGTTGTTAAAGGAAAAGGAGGCAAGAAGAAATAAAATGTGTGAATTAGAAATTAAAGTGGATTGGTCTGAGGCTAATAATAAACATAACCTCCAAGCAACAATTAGTGATATATTGGTTGGAACTGCAACAATTGAAAAAAGTGGCGCTTCAGGAATGACAAAACTAGTTGTAAAAGATGCAAAAGGAACAATTATAGATGGATATGTCCAATCCTCTAAGGGTTTAGATGATGAAAAAAAATATGCAGAAAGTAGTTTAATCAATTATTGGTATAAATAAAAATGGCAAAACAAAAAGCATGTAAAATATGCAATACAATTTATGAGAAAGAGACAAAATGTCCTAGCTGTGACGCTAAAGAATCAACCGATAATTTCAAGGGGCGCGTCGTGATAATTAATCCTGAGAAATCTGAAATCGCCCAAAATTTAAAAATAAAGTCCAAAGGAAACTTTGCGATTAAGACGAAGTAAAATGGAATTCAAGACAATTTCAGATATAGAAAATCCTTTATTTAATAGAAGGGAAATTGAGGGTGAGATTCATACAGAAGTTTCCCCAAGCAGACAAGAAGTTGCTAAACTGCTTTCTGATAAGTTTTCCGTCCCTGTAGAAAATATCAAGATAAGGACAATAATGGGAAAGTTTGGTTCTCAAGTTTTTATAATCAATACTAACATTTACAAATCAAAAGAAGAGAGGAATAAAGTCGAAATTATAAAAAAGAAGGATGCTATTTTTGAACAGAAATTTGCTGAAGAGCAAAATAGCAAAGAGAAACCAGTGGAAGTAAAAGAAGAAGTTGATAATCAACCAGAAGAAGTAAAAGAGGAAAATTCTGAATAAGATGGCAAAAAAGAAAAAATCAGTAAAAAAAGGAAAGAAACCGCATAAGAATCAGCCGACTAGCAAGAAATATACTAAATATAAAATAGAAGGGGATAAAGTTACTCGGGGGAGGTTTTGCCCTCGGTGCGGGCCAGGAGTTTTTCTTATGGATTCCCAGAGAAGAGTTTATTGTGGCAAATGCCATTATTCAGAGTTTGAAAGTAAGAAGGGAAAGGAAGAGGCACCTCTCGGTGTATACCCAGAGGGCACAAGCCCCAAAGATACTGAATTAAGGGGCAAAAAAGAATCCGACACTAAAAAAGGGTAAGTACTTATAACTACTATATGCTAATTACCCCCCGTCATTCTGGAAGGGTAACATAACCGAAAGGTTTATATAGTTTAGAGAGTTCTATTTATTATCACCTCTTTTTCCCCAGGAGAGGCTTCGAGTCATACTTTTTGCTAGGCTTGGATACTCTCCTAGGGTTTATATTCATAAATTAAATTACTTATGTAAAAAGAGCGGGCTTACTAACATTAGATTGTTGCCCAATTATATTCAAAATTATTCTTCTAATATCCCAAACCTTAAATAATCTTTCTTTCTTTATTCATTATGTCAAAAGAGGAATCTCCGAAGAATACTGTGAAGCAGGATCAGATTCATGATTTGTTGTTTAACC
>JAHKAF010000018.1 GCA_018825865.1 Nanobdellota archaeon
TAAAAAAATAAAAATGGAAAAATTGAAGGTTATAAAATTTATATCATTAGTTCTATTAGTAATAGGGCTTATCTTACTTTTTGTTTACGTTCCAGTAGCTTTGTTTTCAATCTTCCTTTCTATAATTTTATTTCTTGGTAGACATTATGAAAGTAAAAGAAGTTCAAATCAAAATACTCAAGAACATGAAAAAATAATAACAATTATTCAAGAATCTTCTGGGGCAAATAGAAAACTTGAAAGTTTAAAGAATTTGCTCAAGAAAGAAAATATTGACATACAAAAGACAATCTCCAAATTTGACTCTCCAATTTGGTCTATTTTTATTTTTAAGTGGGGGGAACAACCACAATATTCTAAAGTTAAACCTCCAAAATTACTTTTAGAGCATCTTACCAAAAAACTAAACTTTGAGATAATTGGTAATTCCTTTTATTTTATCCCCCCTAATAAAATGCCTAAAATCAGAGTAAATTTTGATATTGGAAAATGGACAGAAAAGAATATAATTTCTAGATTACCAAAAAAGATCCCATATAATATCAAGTGGATAAGTTTAGTTGATTTGAGAAAGGTATTCGCTTACAAAACTACTAATTATGGGGAAACTATTTTTGATATTTTATTAAAGAAAGATAAGCAGTTCTTATCAAAGTTTCTTGAAAACATCAAAACAAAAAATATAAATTTTAGTAAAATATCTGAAGATTGGGAAATAGCAGATATAATTACTTTAAAAATAGATAACAAAATTTTAAGAAAAATCAAAAAGAATAATCTAAAGATTCTTGAAGAAGTTAATTGTAAAAAAATATTTGAAATTGCTGATGTGGAAACAGATTTTTTTAAGACTAAATTAAATGAAATAATAGAAATTAACTTAGATGAAGACCTAATTAAGAACATAAAAGATAATGCTAAAGCATTAAAAGAAATTCAATAAACATGGTTTTAACAAACCCCCACCAAAACCTATAAATACTCTCCATTCTTCAATAAATCATCGTATTGATGCTAGCGAGCTTGCCTGAGAATGAGACTGGAGGCAGACTAGGAATCGGTGTAAAAAGCCCTTAATGCGATATTATTTCACTAGGAATTTTTCTATGTTTTCTAGGGACAGATTAACATAAGTTGGAAGTAAATTATACTTGTCTTTAAACATAAGATATGCATAATTATCAACATCTGTGCCTTTCAGTCCTTTGAATATAATGGAATTAATCTTTAGTTTTAATTTCTTTCTTAATAACTTATTTAATCTTTGCCGAATGTTATTCTCATGAAATCTTAAATCCCTACATATTTCAAGTTCAACTTCGTCTAAGCTATCAATAAATTCCAATAAACAGCAGATAATTGAAGAATAAACCATTGCTTTAAAAAACCCACTCCTCCTTTTGGAATGTCTGCAAAAGTATTTCCCACTTTCCCAATTATTTAACAAACTATTAATAATCTCTTGATTCATCTGAAATCCTTTTATTAGGCCTTTGCAATTAGAAATAGCAAGAACACTTTTGTCCTTTAACAAATCAGTCCCACTTAAATCAATTTGGAATTTCATGGGATAGAAAATAGAAGAATCTATAAAAATCTTTTCCAACAATCCTTAAAAACCCCTATTCATTTTCTTTGATAACTAAACGTCCTCGTGACTTCTGGCGAAGTGTGAAAGGAAGTCACCCTTCAGTGTTTAGATGAAGGAGCACGAGGAAAACAAGGGGTTTCCTCGTATGGCACATATAAAAAAACTGGTGATGCATGGATTTAAGAGTTTTCCTAAGAAGACAGAGATTCCTTTCACACCCGGGATTAATGTGGTGTTGGGACCGAATGGAAGCGGGAAGTCGAATATTTCTGATAGTTTGTGTTTTGTTCTTGGGCGGTTGAGTGCGAAATCTATGAGGGCAGAGAAGTCAAGCAACTTGATTTTCCTTGGGACAAAAAATGCAGCACCGTCGAAGGAAGCGTCTGTCGAGATTGTGTTTGATAATTCTAATAAAACTTTTTCAATTGATTCGCCTGAGATTTCAATTAAGAGAACTGTCAGAAGAAACGGGCAAAGTCTTTACAAGATTAATAATGAGACTAAAACCCGTCAGGAAGTTTTGGGGTTGTTGGCACAGGCAGGCATTGACCCGAACGGATTTAATATAATTCTCCAGGGAGAAATTCAGAATTTTGTGCGGATGCATCGGGAGGAAAGACGGAAGATTATCGAAGAGGTTTCAGGAATTTCAGTTTATGAAACTAGAAAAGAGAAATCTCTGAAAGAATTGGATAAGACCGAAGATAAATTGAGAGAGGTTCTTGCGATTTTGAAAGAGAGGACAGCTTATCTGAATAATCTTGAGAAAGAACGGCAGCAGGCATTGAAGTTTAAAAAACTCGAGAAGGATGTTAAGAGATTCAAGGCGAGTATAATTTATCATGATTTGTCGAAAAAGAAAAAAGATACAGAGAGTATAAATCTGGAGATTTCAAAGAAGGACAAGGAGATTGAGAATGTGAAGAAAGTCATAGCGAATGTGAAAGCGTCAATTATGAGTTTTGAGTCTAAGATTAATTTTATAAATTTGAAGATTCAGGAATCTACTGGATTGGAGCAGGAGAAACTTAATCAGGAAATTGCTAATCTTAGGGCAGAACTTGCTGGAATGAATGTTAAAGTAGAGAATTATGAAAAGAAGTTGGGAGAGATTTCAAGGCAGAAACAGGAGTTGCAGGAGAGCATACGGAATAATGAAGTTTCTATTAAAGAGCTTCGGAAGGAATCACCGACGATTGCAAGAACAGAGAAGGATGTTAATGTTAAGAAAAAGGAGCTTGAGGAATTAGAGGAACAGCGGAAGAAATTTTACATGGTTAAGTCAGAGTTGAAATCTATTCGGGAAAGGATTAAAGATAAAGGTTCAGTTCTTCAATCGTATACTAATGAGTCTGAGTTTTTACTTAAACAGATTGAGTCGCTTTCACTTGAATTATTTGATAAGAAATTTAGCCAAAGTAAATTGGATGAATTAAAGATTTCTTTGGTTGAGAAAAAGAATTTGTTGGAAAGCTTGGCTAAGAAAGAAAAGGAATTTGAAAAAATATCTTATGCAAATGAGATTGAAATTGACAGGGAAAATAAGTTGATTGATAAAATTTCTAAGATGGATGTTTGTCCTGTTTGTAAGAGCCAGATTACTGAAGAACATATTGATTGCATAAATAAGGAGACGCTTCCGAGGATTGATAGTCTGAAAAAAGATGTGGAAAAGTCCGATAAGGAGCTGAATGAGATTTACCAAAAGAAAGAACTTCTTAACCAGGATATAGAACAGATGGGTTTGGAGATTTCAAAAAGGGAAAGTGATTTGGTTAAATTGTCGAATATTAACGGGAAGAAGGAGCAGATTAAGGCGCTTCATGAGAAAATAGAATCTGCAAAGAAAGAATTTTTAGAGTTGGGGAAGAGGGAGAAAACACTTGATAAGATTTTCGAGGAGAATTCGAATGTTGAACATAAGTATGAGACTGCGAGGATTGAGGTCCAGGAAATTTCTTTGAGGAGCCAGAAGAATATTAGTTCAGAGATTTCGTTTAAACAGCGAGAGTTTGAACGGGCAAAGATTTCATTTAAGCAATTGTCGAGGGATGAGGAGGATTTGAATGAAGAATTGAAAGATATTATGAAGGATTTGAATTCTAAGGAGAAACTTCTTGAAAAGAAGAAAAAGCAGGAAGAGGAATTGAGTGAGAAATTTAGAAAGTTGATTTTGGAGAGAGATGGTTTTCAGTTGAAGATTCGGGAGAACGAGGCAGAGATGATTCGAAAGCAGAATGTGATTCATAATTTGGAGCAGGAGATAAATAATTTCAAGATTGATAAGGCAAGAGTTGACGCTGAGCTTGAGAATCTTGAGATGGAAATGTTGGAGTTCGACGGTGTTGAGGTGATGAAAACTAACCGAGATTCGCTTGTGCAGAAATTGGTGCAGACTAAAGAGATTCTGTCTAAGATAGGAAGCGTCAATCTTCGGGCGTTGGAAATTTATGATTCTATAAAGAAAGAGTATGACACTATAAATGAGAAAGTTGAGGTTATAACAAAAGAGAAGAACAGCATATTGAAGATAGTTCATGAAATTGATATTAAAAAGAAGAAGGCGTTTTTGGGGACGCTGGATGCTTTGAATGATATTTTCTCGAGGAACTTTTCGCAGTTGAGTGTAAAAGGGCAGGTTTGGTTAGAGCTTGAGAATAGGAAAGACCCTTTTGCAGGAGGGGTTGGAATTGTTGTTAAGACCGGACATGGAAAATACTTTGATGTTAAATCACTTTCAGGAGGAGAACAAACTTTGGTGGCACTTTCACTTATCTTTGCAATTCAGGAATTCAAACCTTATCATTTTTATATTCTTGATGAAATCGACGCTGCACTTGATAAGAGAAACTCTGAACGACTTGCAGGATTGCTGAGGAAATACATGCAGAAAGGACAGTATGTCGTAGTAAGTCACAACGACGAGGTTATCACAAACGCGACAAACTTGTTTGGGGTTAGTATGCATGATGGGATTAGTAAGATTATAAGTTTGAAGATATGATTTGTATCATGCTCGTCGATACCCAAGGGCATAAACGCAGTCACTTCGCATAACGCATCAAAAAATATTTAAACCATACTAACCTATATAATAACTATGGTAACAACAATACAAGTAAGTCCTGAATTATTGGGAAAGTTACAAATGATGAAAATGCATGTTAAGGAAAGTTATGAAGATATTATCTGGGATTTAATTGAGGATAGGCTGGAGTTTTCCGACGAGACTAAGAAAAATATTGCTCAGGCAGAGAAGGATTTTAAAGAAGGAAAAACAATCTCTCTTGAAGAGTTAAAGAAGAAAAGAGGTTTGTAAATGTATTCTATTGAATTTGCTAAAACAGTTGAAAAACAACTGGATAAACTTCCTGATATGGTTCAAGAGAGGATTCTTTTGGCTCTCGATAGAATAAAAATAAACCCTTTTCGTTATGTTAAGAGAAAACAGGGAACCCCTTATTTTATTCTTAGAATTGGAAGCTATAGGGCAATACTTGATATAAAACAAAACAAGTTGATTATCTTAGTGCTGGAAATAGGACCAAGAAAAAAAGTTTATAAATAATATTGCCTAGGTTGAATTTAATTCTCATCTCTCTCACATCCTCTTTGCATTCATGATATTTCATTCTTGCTTCCCTCGCTTTTTGATAAACTGCTTCCTGAAAGTTTGGATTGCGTTCACCACCTTCTAATAATTTTGAAAAATCTTCGTCTAAAGGGATCTCGTAGGATTTAGATAATTTTTTGACTTCGCTTAAAAATCCATCATAAGGTCCTTTTTTTTGGATATCAAGTAAAATTTCAGAATAGAAATCTTTCCAGTCTTTTAATAAATCACATTCTTGGCAATTCCCTCCTGCATAAATAGGATTTGTCGTCGCTAAAACAAATGTCATTCCAATTAGAGATAGTAATCTTGAAATGGTTTTCATATCTCCCTCAGAAATTTTGATTTTATAAACTTTTATATGTTTTTTGTTAGGGAGATTAAGAATATCTACTATTTTCTTCTAACTCTTTTCGCATTCTTCTTACTTCAATTTTACTCTTTAAAAGCCATTGAGGTAAAGTAGATGGTGGTGAAGTTGGTTCAAACATATATTCCATATCTATTGGACGTCTTACTTTATCTGAATATCTACTCATAGGCTTAGTCATTGCAACTATTTTTACAGAACTTATATTTAATGCCATAATTATTAGAAGAATTTTGGTTATTTAAGAATTTCTGTGATGAAATAGCTCCTCGCAAAGCTCGTCGGATAAAAATGAGATAATAAATACAATTAAATTTCTCAACATATATGCGAAGCTATCTCATTAATAACTTTTCTCAGCGAAGAAATCTGACAGCGTCGATTTCTGAGCCAGCTAATTTGCGAGCGAAGCGAGCAATTTATTCCCCTCTTGGTTTAACATGTTTGGTTCTGTCATCAACTTCAACTTCAACATATTTTAATCTTAAATCAAATATTGTGGTATTAACAAGATTGCTTTTTATTAATCTATACATCTCTTTATCCGCCTCATCAATTTTATGTCCGCAAACAATTCCATCAGTAAAGAACCCCTCATAATTTCTACTCCCTCCGCGCACTCTTGAAA
>JAHKAF010000019.1 GCA_018825865.1 Nanobdellota archaeon
CCCATCGTTCAGGACAATACCTTTTCTTGCCACCCCTGTGGTAATGGTATAAAATATATCATCTGCGGCATTGGGTTCTATAACTCCGACTTCAGGGGTGGTTAATACAACGGCGCCCGATACTGTAAATTTAAATGGAGCCGTACCTGCTGTTGCCGTACCCGCCTTGAGATGCAAAACAGCTGTAGGGGTGGACGTTCCAATGCCGACGTTGCCAGAATTTGTCAAGACCATTCGGGGCAAATTATTAACTCTGTCTATAAACTGCAAATATGTCTGATTAGGCGGCATTTGCATTGACCAACCAGTGCTAATATTCCCTCCAGTAATCCAATCCGCAGAAACATAATCACCAACCGTTGGACGATTTAGCAAATAGCTCGCATTGCCCTTTCCAGGGCTTACTTCAAACGATTCGCCTGTCCCTAAAATGTTGGCGCTATTACCTATATGCAAAAGACCACCAACTATCTGCACTTTACTATTCGGCAACGTCGTCCCGATGCCGACACGGCCAGTGTTTAATACTGACATCTTGGCATTAATAACCTGACCAATTCCAGCAGTCGTACCAAAGTGAAGATTTTTTGTAAAACCAAAATGCCCGTCATTTATAACTGTATCCCAATACAACGAAGCCGCACCACCACCTTGGTTTCGAATGCCAAGCATAGTTGTGCCAGAAGTAACAGTATCAATTACAGCAGTAGCATCTGTTGCGGATGAAACATGCAATTTATACCCCGGGCTCGTTGTCCCAATCCCCACAAAACCAGTAGAAACATCAACAAAAAAATCAGAGTTGTTTACAATAAAATCATAACCCCCGATATTAACATTAGAATCAAACTCAACCCCACTGACACTGACATTCTGAGCCCTGAACGCATAAGGACTTGAAGTCAGATTTATCCTCGGGGACATCTCAGAATCACCACCAACCGCAACCCCAAGATAATACTGCTCTGAAAAACTTAAATCAATCCCCCCAAGAATTAAATTATAAATTCCAGACGAATCTGTAGTAACAGACACATTTCCAGAATTCCAGAGAAGGTTCCCTCCTGTATAAGCATCATAAATACTAAAATTAAACCCATAAGTTCCATCAAGTGCACTCCCGCCAGAATCAGTCAGCTTCCCATGAATATTAAATGTCTGCGGAATAGCCAAAACCAAACCCGCAAAAAACACCAAACCCAATAATATAATTAATAAATTCCTGCTTGTAACATTCAGGTTATTCATCGCACACCTCTTCAAAATCTTTTTTAGTTAATTTAATATATCTTGAACAAGCCTTAAATAAATGATTGGACAAGGAAAAAGGACTCCCCCTCTTTTTATCAAAGTAAGTCAATAAGATAACTTCTATCCCTTTTTTCACAAGGTCATCTATAATTGGAACAAAATCAGTATCAGAAGAAACCAAGATAATTTTATTTATTTCAGGAAAAGAAAAATGAATATTCATTAAATCTCTTGCCAATAAAATATCCACTGCTTTCTGTTTATATTCAAACTTGCTATCAATCTTTAACCTTTGGCATCGCCCTTCTCTGAATTCTATCCCTTCTTTTACTAAAGAATGTTTAAATTTATCATACCCTTCTTTTCGTTTAATTTCTTTTTTATTAGGGGAAGAGGATTGAAAAGGAGCTGCAGTATAAAGAAAAATCTTTTCACATTTAAGATTGATTTTTTCAGAGATTTTTTCAGCAAATTTCTTTCTGTGAAATTTCAAATATTCCCCCTCACCAAAATGTTTGCTTAATTTGGATAAAAATCCATCGTCGATAAAAACAATAGTTCTATCCATTGTAACCTCCAGGCAAATTTCGTAATAACATTTGACACGGTTCATTCATTGTAAAACCTATTAAAAAAAAATCATCCAGCGACCCCGAAGGATCACTGGGGGACATATCAATATTAATATGAGTTATATCTTTATAAATTTTTCCGTCTGAAAAATCACCCAAACACCCCATCACACTTCCTAACACATAAGGACTTAAAGCCATATTATAAACCCCTGACAAAGAACTCCCGCCAGAATCAGTCAGCTTCCCGCCTGCTTGCAGGCATTGTAGAAGTTCTCGTCCCTCCTTGGGATTCTCGTGCCCCTTGGGGGTATGAATATTAAATGTCTGCGGAATAGCCAAAACCAAACCCGCAAAAAACACCAAACCCAATAATATAATTAATGTTTTTTTAGACAGGCCAGAAATATATTTTGCTTGATTCGCACTTTTTTCGCCCCCATAGTAATAAGACCTAAACTTTTTCCCATTGCGATAAATATTCCTCTTATAAACCATCTCTTTTCTCATTCAGGAGAATTTAATTCTCACATATTATAGTTGAAAAAAATA
>JAHKAF010000020.1 GCA_018825865.1 Nanobdellota archaeon
AACAGTTCTGACAGTCAGGGATGAAGGCTAGGGGCGCAAAACGGATTAGATACCCGTGTAGTCCTAGCAGTAAACACTGTGCACTAAACATCGGGACCTCCTCGAGAGGTTTCGGTGCTGCAGGGAAGCCGAAGAGTGCACTACCTGGGAAGTATAGTCGCAAGGCCGAAACTTAAAGGAATTGGCGGGGAGACACTACAACGGGTGACGCGTGCGGTTCAATTGGATTATACACCGTGAACCTCACCAGTGCCGACAGCAGGATGAAGGTCAGTCTAAAGGTCTTACCTGACACGCTGAGAGGAGTTGCATGTCCGACGTCAGCCTGTGCTGTGAAGTGACCTGTTAAATCAGGTAACAGGCAAGACCCACATGTATATTTGCTAAGTGCACTATATACAGATTGCCATGGCAACATGGATGAAAGTGTGGGCTACGTTAGGTCAATATAGCCCGACAGCGCTGGGCTACACGCGCGCGTCAATGGTGGATACAGTGGGATGCGACTCCGAAAGGAGAAGCTAATCTCTTAAAGTCCATCTCAGTCCAGATCGAGGTTTGTAACTCAGCCTCGTGACGCTGGAATCCGTAGTAATCGGATGTTATCAACGTCCGGTGAATACGTCACTGTCTCTTGCACACACTGCCCGTCAAACCAACCAAGTTTAGTTATGGTGAAACGTTTCGATGGAGAACTTTGACTAGACAAGGTAGGTTAAGTCGTCACAAGGTAACTGTAGGGGAACCTGCAGTTGGATCACCTCCTATATTTTATTATCATAGAACACAACAGGGTTGCTTTTACATACTCATCTTGTTAGTTACAAATTGAATATGATTGATTTAGAATTCATTATAAAAAATATAGATTATATTTCAGGAGCAGGAATTTTTGGGACAGGATATATCCTAAATAATAAATCTACAATGGTTGTTGGTGGTTGCGCATTTATTGCAGGGGCTATAACTAGAATATTAGCATCTAAACCAGATTATCCTGATAATAAAGATCAAAACAATTATGATGGAGATTAATATAATTCTTATATAAAAAATGGACCTGCCGTGAGTTGAACACGGGTCTCCTGAGTTTTTGACGATGTTTTGAGTTACCCAAAAAATCTTCGCGACCTTTTTACTGTCACGTCGTGTGCAAATCAGGTATCTTAGCCATTGGACTACAGGCCCTTATTTATTATCAGGATTGGTGGTTTTTAAAGTTTATTTATCTTCTCTGAAAAATCAAACCCTCACAGCAAAATTAAATTCAAATGTTTGATTGTTTATCATAGAATTCTCGTCGGTGATTGTGAAAATAAGAGTATTGTTGTCATAGTCAAAAATATTTATATATAAATCATTTGCTGTGGCTTCATCAGACGTGCAACTTAAACATATTCCGTCGTTTGTTTGCTGTTGGATGATTTCCGAGGCTGAATCATAAACAATTCCAAGTCGAACAGGAATTTCTATATTATTAAAATCTTCAATAATAGTTGTGCTGTTTTCTTTTTTTATCTTGATTGGATAATTTACATCAATAATTATTTCTTCTTCGTTAATTGTTGTTTGAGTTTTTATTTCATCATAAGTTATTTCATAATCTGTAAAATCAATAAAGCCTTCTGTGCAGAAAAACAAATCAGCGTCAATGTATTGAGATATCTGTTCCTCAATTTCTGCTTTTGTTGGCATCTTGTTTTCACCATCGTAATAGTAATAAGGGATTCCTTCTTCTGTTGAAAGTTCTGGGATAAAATAATATCCTCCCCCAGCACCGACGCTGTAAATTGCTTCTGCTCCAACTTTCTCAATACATCCCATTACAAAACTATGGACTTCTTCTGCTTCTGGAGAAATCAACTCGTCTTGTTTAACATCTCCTCTGGCTACAAAAAATAATAAAACAACTGCGATGATTGCTAATGCGATTATTATAAAGATTGTTACTTGGGATTTTTTATTTTTGGAGTTCATTTTTCAGTTTTGGAAAAGTGCAAATAAATAATTTACCTTCTTTTTACTATAACTCCCTCCTACTGCAACTAATCTCTCTTCTTGATTTACAAGATATTTTTTTAGACGGGCTTTCATAAATTCGGATTTAGTATTTTCTATCTTCCTATTCGTTTCTTCTATTCTTTCAAGATATACTTGTTGAATTGATTTTGGAACTCTTTTTGCAATTGTTTCAGGAATCTTATCTATATAACTTACCCTATCATTTCTGGTTATCGTCGGATTTTTCCCTTCTTCCATATTTAGTGCTACAACTTCTGAACCCCCTTTTCTAATTTGTACTTGAGAATTTTCAGTATTAAAGTTTGAATCTGTGCTCTTAACCCCTCCAACTCTTTTTATGTTAGTTTTAGTCCCATCATAAATTATCTCCACATCCCCGTTTGTATATGTTGTTACCCCATTTCCTGTTGCTGTTATAGTGGGAATTTCTTTCAAATTATCTAACGTGACTTTATTAGTAGTTTCAATTGAAACTTTTCCGTTTTCAGCGACGGAGTGGTATTTATTATCTGGATGGAATTCAATCTTTTTAGAAGTTGAAATTTTTAATTCTCTTTCTTCCACATAGATTCCTGTACACCCTTCTGGATTTTGGCAGTTTTCCGTTAATGATTCTTCCGTCTTTCCAGCAATTTCAATATTATTTATCTTGGTGCTCTTTCCCCGAATAAATTCCTTCCCGCCTTCATCATAATAAATACTTCCTTTTTGTAAAATATTTTCATTAGATAATGTAACTGTTCCGTCGGTATCTCTCGCCTCAATTATTGTAGATGAAGGGTTTTTAGTTACTTTAGAACCCTTCGGAACTTTTAAGATTGCTTGACTCTTCCCAGAAAGAATATTTTCTCCTTGATTATAAGAGACGCTTCCTTTTTCAAGATGAACTTCTCCTCCTTCTGGAATTTTAAAATCCATTGGTTCATTAAGTTTCCCGTCAAAGGCGATAAGATTTCCTTTATCATCAAGTTTAATAAAAGTTGGATGCCCTGCTTCATCTTCACTCATTAGATTGAAGGTGTTTTCTCCTACTATCTTAGAAATGCCTTCTGTTCCTTCTGAATTATAAATATAAGAAGAAGTTCCGTCTGTATTTTCTTGCTTCATGAATCCTTGATTAAGAAGTTCTTCTTCGAGATTAACAGGAGCGACTATACCCAAAACCAACACCAATAAAACTACAAAAACAAATCCTCTTTTCATCATGTTGGATATACGTAAAGCATCGTTAAAAACTTTGTTGTATTAGGAAAAATAATGGCTCACTACTTTCGTGATTGACAATCCTAAAATAAGTTTGGGCAGATTTTTTCGTCGAGGAAAAAATTAATGAAAAAAACCCTGTGGATTATATTAATTTGAAAATGGTAACAGATGGAAAAGTTTAAATAGTTTGGGTAGTGTGGAAAGTTATGAAAGAAAATTCAAAATTAGTCTTGAAGACTCTCGGAGCAGTATTTGTTCCTGGAATGATTCATAAACTTATAGAGGAGTTCGAAGGATATCCAGAAGATAGAATGTCAAAAATCCTCATGAAATATGTTGCAATTCCTGGTGTAGAAATTTATAAATTGGGGTATGGGCAGGCATAGCATATGCTATCTTCAAAGGATATTAAGAATCGCCTACGAAAGTTTTAAAAACGACTTGAAGTTAGATATTTTATAGAATGGTAATAAGCGAGTTTATCACAAATTATGCTCATCTACGAGATGGTGCGACAGCGACGCTGTTGTATCGTAATGAGGACTTTACGTTCAATGAAATAAGCAGTAGGAAAAAGAAAACATTAAATGTTTTCTATCCCACTAAATAATTCTCAGAAGGATATTACATTATTTATACTGTTAGAAGGATAGCTTGGTTTTGGTTTTGATGAAAGACGTGGCAAGCTGCGATAAGTCTCGGGGAGCTGCACGCAAGCTTTGATCCGAGAATTTCTGAATGTGCCGAGAGGCAGAATCACGCCGGGAATTGAAACATCTTAGTACCGGTAGGAAAAGACAATAACAAGTTATTTTCTGCTATCATTTCTTCGGAAATGACAGAAAGACAATAATAATTATTCCCTTATTAGCAGAGAGCGAAAAGGGAAGAGGGCAAACTGAATCTTCTTTTGAAAGAGAGATAGAGATGTGGTGAAGATAAGTGGCTAAGTTATCGAGGAGAAGTTTCCTGGAAAGGAATACCTCAGAGGGTGATAGTCCCGTAACCTAAGATAATATGTCGCTCTTCAAAGAGTAGGGCGTCCTGGATTGGGCGTCTGAATATTGGTGGATTAACACCAAACCCTAAATAAAACCAAAGTCCGATAGCGCAATAGTACCGCGAGGGAAAGCTGAAAAGTACTCTTAACAGAGGGTTAAAAGACTTGAAATCTAACAGTTACAGTTTGTTACTGGCTTGTCCAATTTATTGGAACAGGTTTGTAACGTACGTTTTGAAAAACGGGCCAGGGAATTTTTCTACGTGGCGAGGCTAATCAACTATGTTGAGTAACCAAAGCGAAAGCAAGTGTGAAAGCGCGTCAGTCACGTGGATTTGACCTGAAGCCAGATGATCTATTCATGAGCAAGGTGAAGTCTCTCGAAAGGGGGATGGAGGCCTGAACCGGTGTTATGGACATGTACTCGAATGACTTGTGAATAGGGGTGAAAAGCTTATCTAATCTGGCGATGGCTGGTTCCTGCTGAAATATGCCTTCGTATAGTCTTGTCTAAGTTTGTTAGCGGTGTAAAGCCACGGATAGAATTTGCAGGGGCTAATGCTTACGGAATTCTTTCCAACTCAGAAGCTGTTAACTGCTTAAGACAGGAATCAGAGATGGTATGTAAGATACTATTTCGAGACCCGAACAAGGGAGACCAAAGTTAAGGTCCCAAAATTTATGCTAAGTGTAACAAACGGTGTTTTGAACCTGAGACACTCGGGATGTAAGCCTAGAAGCAGCTATCATTTAAAGAAAGCGTAACAGCTCACCGATTGAGGTTCAGAGCCCGGAAAATGGACGGGGCTAAGCATAATACCGATACTTTGGAGGCATTCGATTTAAAATTAATAGTGGGATTTTGATGTTGGGAAAATTGTTTTAACTAAGAAGTTAAGACATATGGAAAAGTTTAAATAGTTTAGATAATGGGTAATAAAATAAAAAATATGGTAAAAGAACAAGACACCTATACAATAGATTACAGAAGCATCTGGTGTAAAGAACTAGATGATAGATTTGCATCTATTGCTCCAAATAAAGGAATCCGCAAATGGATTAGGAGTAAAAGAAAATGTTCTAGTTCTGATGCCCGTAGAATTTATGATATACGCGCAGGAGTAGAATTATTTTTGAGGAAAGTTAACTTTCCAAGCAATCTTTTTCTAAAAAGAAAAAGAAAAAAAAGTGAGCTTATAGATATAATAAAAGATATTGGATTAGCAAAAGATGATAGTGAAGCTAGTCAAGTATTTACAGAACTCGAATCTTATCATTATCCAGAAACAAAACCTACAAAAGGCTATTGTAGTTGGCATATGGAACAAATTTCTTCAGAAAAATATAGAATTTGGGCCATTCCAGATTATTAATACTTCACTAATCTTGCTAAGAGAATAATTTCAATTTCACAAAATCATATTCATCTCGACAAAGTCGAGATTTTCATATTCAATTTTTCTCAACATCAAAATCTAATATTATTAATATAGAATGTTCTGGTAAGCAGGCGTGGAAATTGTACAGAAGGTTTTTCGAGAGAAAGGCTGGAACGATTTCCAATGAGAATCCTGGTAATAGTATGATGAGATTATTCTGAGAATGAATAAGGTCGTAAGGGTAAGGTTTCCTCGGCAATATATGTTAACCGAGGGTTAGTCAGCTCCTAAGTTGTGTCTTAACTGAGCACGACGATGGACATCATGTTAATATTCATGAACTGA
>JAHKAF010000021.1 GCA_018825865.1 Nanobdellota archaeon
CAAAGACACAGCAAAGTTTATTGCAGTACTTTCAAAAAAACAAGAGAGAGAAACCTCGCTAAACGCAAAAAAGAAATCCCTGAATAAAAAAGAACAGCTTCAATTCATCGTCGAAGGTTTTCCGGGAATCGGTCCAACAACAGCAAAAAAACTTTTGAAAGAATTCAAATCCATCAAGAACATAACTAACGCTTCAGAAGAAGAACTCACAAAAATAATCGGAAAAAAAGGAGAAGTTCTCTGGAAACTGAGCGAAGAGAATTATTAATCGTCAACAAGAGCATCATCTAAGTGCTGATGAATAGGAACATGAACTGCCAAAAATTTTGGTTTACAGGAATCTTTATTGAGAGGTCTTATATGGATATAAGGTCCTTCAATCTCATTATCCTTTAAGATAGAATATACAGTAGCTCCATCTTCTCTAATAGGAATTAAACTTTTAAATAAAAAATCCCCTTCTGGGTAGTCCGCATCAATATAATCTCTAACTGTTTTTATCTCCATAAAAATCCCAAAGATTTTTCCTTTTTAAAAACCTATATATTCTAAGATATAGTTTAGGATATATATGTTCATATGAGATTATATTCTTCAATCGTCTCGTAAACAGGAGCCTTAGAAGTTAAAACAGATTTCTTAAGTCTGAAATTATCAACAACAAATTTTATCACGGGAATTTCAATCTTTTTCAATTCTTCTAAAAACTTTTTCTTATCATCCACTGATTTAATCCGGGCAATAGTCAGATGACTCATGAATCTTTTCTCTTTCCTAAACAACGACGATAATTTTTCATCAATTTCTTTCTGCAGATTTTCACAATCAGACAAATGCAACCAAACAATCCCATATTTCCTGTTGTCAAAAAAACCAGAATGTTTTATTTCAGTTTCAAATTTCTCAAACTTAATTTCTCTTAACTTCTCTTTTATCTGCTCAAATTTCTCCTCATCAATTTCCCCTAAAAACTTCAGAGTCAAATGAAGATTTTCCGGTTCAGTTTTTTTACCTCGAAACTCTGGTAGCTTACCCTGAATCTTTTTAATCTCTTTCTGAATTTCTCGAGGGATATCTATTGAAATAAATGTTCTTATCATTTACTTTCTTTTTCTGTGTTTAACATCTAGGAATAGCAATATTAAAAATCCTAAAAACGCAAAAAATCCTACGACAAAAAATAGAAATTTGAACCCAAAAGAATTTGCAATTTCTGCTCCAAGAAAAGCAGATATGGCAGTTCCAATTCCGATACTAGTACTCCATAAAGAATATTCAAATCCTTTGTGCTTTTTGTCTAGATAAGAAGTAAAAAGGGTGAACCACGTGGGATAAGCGAATGCGGCTCCAACTCCATAAATAACCTGTGCGATAAAAATAGTATATACGCTCTTGGCGATTAAATAGATGAAAGGAACTGTAATAATCAAAAAAGTTCCAAAAATTAAAAGGCGAGTTTTATGATGTTGCTTATCAATATACAATGACAAAGGTAATTGAACAACAGACCTAGTTGCAAGAAAGATAGTTGTTGCCAACCCTGCAGTAACCAAACTCCCTCCGACCAAATTGTCTGTAATAAAAAGGGCAAATATTGGGGCAATTAAACCAAAACTGCTCAAGATTAAAACATCTGATAAGATAAGTAAAAGTAATTTTCTATTCATGGTAAAGAGAAGAAAAAATGATTTATAATAATTGCGCTCGTTGACTTGAATTAAAAATTGGAAAAGTATATGATGGTCGCTACTTGAAAAAGTTGGTTATTAAAAAGGGTTAGCTAAAACAAATGTACGCATTATAATAATTAAAAAGAAACATATTTAAATAATACTTCCTTTAAATTTTAGGAGGTGAAAAATGAAAAAAGTTGGTGCTATCGCAGTTCTTCTTTTAGGACTAATGTTGCTACTACCTTTGTTGGGAGTGACTCAATTTGGAACCCTAATTGAAGGGGTCTTTGGATGGATAACTGCAATATTTGTTTTGGGGATAGGGATTATAGAAATAATGCATGAATTTAAAAAATAGGTCTTAAAGATTTATTTCTGTTCTACTTTATTTTTTATAGCTTTGCTTCTGCAATTAATTTTTTACATTAACTTACTTTCGCTCGACGTCCTCGGCAGATGAATGAAAACTTTTTACAAAAGTTCACTTAAAATCTTAGCTCCCACCTTCACAGTTTTCTCACTCTCATCTTTCTCAGGATTTATCTCAACAATATCAACAGCTCTCAAATTTTTCATCTTGTTTATTCTCTGAATCAGATAAATAAATTCCCTCGGCGACAAACCTCCTGGTTCCTGATAACCTGTCGCAGGAGCAAAGACAGGTTCAATCACATCAATATCAACTGAAACATAAAGTTCTTTTCCAGAAGTGAACTCCATCATAATATCACAACTATCCTCAAGATTATTTCTAAGCTGTTCCATAGAGATAATTCTGATTCCTTTCTGCTTCAAAAATTTCATCTCATCTTCCCAGATATTTCTTGCGCCAACCAAAAGGACATTCTCCGACGGAAAACCATCCTCAACGAGTTTTCTCAACCACTCTTCATGAGTCGGCTCTTTCAGAGGTTTCATACAATCAGCATGCGCGTCAAAAACAATTAAACAAGGTTCCTTTCCAGAATTTTCACAGTAATCAAAAAACGCACGAGTCAAAGAATAACTGACAGAATGATCTCCTCCAAGAAAAACAACCCTTGGCTTTGTCTCAAAAGTC
>JAHKAF010000022.1 GCA_018825865.1 Nanobdellota archaeon
ATAAAAACAAGAAGAGTTGGAAAGTCAGATTTATATAAATTAAATACAAATAATCCTGCTGTGAAACAATTATTGAAATTAGATTGGAATTTTATAAAAGGCACAGAACAAGAAATTTATGTTTGATTTTTTCTCTAATGGGATTTCTGCCTGTTATTATTTTTCAGCCAATTTAAAAGATTATTATCGTCGATAAACTATTTTCCAGAATAAATGTGCGATTTCACTGGAGGCAATTAGAAATCGCCTTTCAGTGTTTAGAGGAGATTCAAAAAGAACCAGTGGGTTCTTTTTATATGCGGGGGACAGGATTTGAACCTGCGCAAGCACTAAGCTACAGGATTTCTTTACCAGACTTCTTTATTGAAAAAGTCCAACACTTAAGTCCTGCTCGTTTGACCACTCCGACACCCCCGCATTATAGCGCAGTGTTGGACGAACCAAAACATATTGGAGACATCCGACACCCACATAATTCATCTAAAATAAGTTGGCTTATAAAATTTGTTATACTTATGAAATGCCCTTTGCCTTGCTCAGAGATTGATATAAGGCAAAATAAGAAAACACTAAGTTGAGAAATTAGAAACTATTTACTAAAATCAATAGCCATCTCTTCTAAAATATTTAATGCATAAGCCCTTCCTTTTTTTGACGCTATTCTCATTATTAAATCATGGTCTGTCATAGTTAATAATAAATAATCTTCAGCGAGAAATTTTGCTATTGATTCAGGGTCTTCAGTAAAAAGACCTTTATCTGAATAAAGTTGTTTTAATTTTGCATTGTCCCTCGGAGCATAACCCTCTATTTCCTTCTGTGTCCAAACCATTGTTATATCTTTATTTGAAGATTTTTAAAGATTATTATAATAAGGTATCTATTTCCCAGTCGGAATCTTCACACCCAATTCTTCAAGTCTCTTAATATGTGCCTGCATAATCATCTCAACATTCTGCATCATCTTGAACAACTCGTTTCTTTCATTCGCCAAAGTATTCAAAGCTCCCTGATGAAAACCAATTTCCATCTCCGTCGACATTTTGGGCTCTTCTTTCTTACTCAAAGCTTTCTCCAAAGTTTCTTTGTCTATTTTTACCATGTTTGTTTAGGAATATTTTGATTTATAAACTTTTTTGATAATCCCTCTTTCTTTTTTAGTAAATCGTGAAGTGATAATCCCCCAAAAATTATCCATTATACTAAACTTCCATCCGAAGCTATCCTTAAGATAAAACATATGTCCAAGTTCGTGTAAGGTTAATTTTTTTAATCCATAACGATAGAGCAAGGGAATTTTAACTGGGAAAAATTTGGCGACAATGACACTTTTGTCTAACGCCATCCCACAATTAAAGGGAGCGTCGATGAAAAATTCTTTTCCTGTAAAACCAATATTAATATCTGACTTCACCATCTTTTTATTTAAATCTCCCAAATAAGAATTAAACTTCCTTGGAAGTTCTTCATTATTCCATTTAGATATCTCTATATTAATAGGCACCTTAAGATGTTTTCCAGAATAATCAAGAATTTCTCTAATGAACTTTTTCCAATCACTAAATTCTTCCTTAAATTTTTTATCAACAAAACAATGAATTTTGATTTTCTTTTTACCTCTTCTCTCCACGCATCAATTCCTTATACACACTATACCCTGCAACAGCACCTTCTCCGCAGGCTGTAACAATTTGCTTCAGAGGATTGTCTGTAACATCTCCTGCTGCAAAAACTCCGTCGGCATTTGTCCCCTGATTTTTATCCGCAATTATATAATTATTTTTCATCTTCACCCCAAGCTTTTCAGCAATCACGCATCCTGGAACACCCCCAATCTCAACAAACAATCCGTCAAGCACAACTTCCCTGTTATCTTTCAACTTAACCTTTTCAAGTTTATCCTTCCCAATTAATTCAATAATCTCAGAATTAAATATCGGCTCTATCTTTTTATTCTTCCTAACTTCCTCAACCCATGTTGGCTCTGCATTAAGAAATTTATCTCTCCTATATATTATATAAACTTTTTTTGCAAACTTTGAAAGCAAAAGCGCGGCAGTCAATGCAGCATCTCCTCCTCCTGCAACTCCAACTATTTTATCTTTGTAAAAACCAGCGTCGCAAGTAGCACAATAATGCAAGCCCTTCCCTGTAAGTTCCTTCTCTCTTTCAACCCCCAACGACCTTCTTTTAGAACCTGTAGCAATAATTATTTTCTTAGCAGAATATTTATTTTTCCCGGTCACTATTTGAAATCCCTCACTTTTTTTAATATCTAAAACTTCCTCGGATTTTATTTCAACATCTAACTTTTTCACCTGCTCAACCATTTTTTTCACCAATTCAAAACCAGTAATTTTATCATAAGTAGGAAAATTGCAGACCTCATGTGCCTCTCCCATCAACCCCCCCGGAACTTTTCCAATAACTAAAATATTTAATTTATATCTCGCAGCATAAACTGCAGCAGTTAGCCCGGCAGGGCCCGCCCCAATAATAATCAAGTCGTAGGAGTCCATATTATAAAACATTCAATAAGGTTTATAATTATTATGTTTGCAACAAATTTATTAACCCGTTTTCCTTAAATGATTCATGAAACAAGTGGTGGTTAACTTACTTCAAAAAGCGTTGGAAGAACTGGGCGTGAAATTAAAAAAAGAGGAGATTGAAAAAGTTATCGAAACTCCTCCGTCGTCGGATATGGGAGATTATGCTTTTCCGTGTTTTTTTCTCGCATCAAAACTCAAGTCAGAACCCCAACAAATTGCATTGGAGTTAAGAGCAAAAATTAAAAAGTTCCCTATGACTGATTTCGACGACATCCAAACATCAGGAGCATATGTGAATTTTATCCTCGACAGAAAAAATATGGCACGGAAGATTGTTTGGGAGGCAATAACCCAGAAAAAGAATTTTGGGAAGAGCAAGATAGGGGCTGGGAGGAGAACAATGGTTGAGTTTCCATCACCTAATACAAACAAACCGCTTCATTTAGGACATCTTAGGAATATGTCGATTGGGGAAAGCATATCAAAGTTGCTGGAGTTTAATGGAGTTAAAGTTATACGGGCTAACCTATATAATGATAGAGGGACACACATCTGCAAATCAATGCTTGCATACCAAAAGTGGGGGAGGGACAAAACTCCTGCTTCTAAAAAAATAAAATCAGACCATTTTGTCGGAGATTTTTATGTGATGTTTAATAAGAATTTAAAGAAAAATAAGAAATTGGAAGATGATGCTCAGGCTATGCTCATGAAGTGGGAGGAAGGAGATAAGAGAGTTCTTTTGTTGTGGAAACTAATGACTAACTGGGCAATTAATGGGTTCAATGAAACTTACAAAAAATTTGGAATAAAACACGACGTGACTTTTTTCGAAAGTAAATTATACGAGAAAGGAAGAACTCTTGTTGAAGAGGGGTTGAAGAATAAGTTATTTGTCAAATCAAAAAAAGGAGATGTTAAGATAAATCTTGAAGGCGAAGGGCTTGGAGAAAAAATCCTCTTAAGGTCCGACGGAACATCCCTATATATAGTTCAAGATTTGGCTCTTGCTAAAATTAAATTTGAGAAATACAAATTAAATGAGTCTTATTATGTAGTTGGTAGCGAACACGATTATCACTTCAAAACTCTTTTTTCTATACTCGATAAACTTGGATTCAAAAATAAGGGATTAAAACATTTATCCTATGGGATGGTTAATCTTCCTGAAGGAAAGATGAAAGGACGTGAAGGAACTGTTGTAGACGCCGATGATTTGATAGAGAAAGTTCAGGAATTAGTAAAGAAGGAACTAATTTCAAGAGCAAAACTTTCTAAAAGAGAACTGGAAAAAAGAAGTTTAGTAATATCTCTTGCAGCAATAAAATATTTTCTTTTAAAGATTGATATAAAAAAAGATATGCTGTTCAATCCAAAAGCGTCTATAAATTTCGAAGGAGACACAGGACCATATATTTTGTATAGTTATGCAAGAGCAAGTTCTATTTTAAGAAAAGCAGGAGTTCAAGGAAAGTTCAATATTGGAGAAATGGAACCAAAAGAACTTGAACTGGTAAAAAAACTTTCACAATTCCCTGATGTTGCGTTAAGAGCATACAATAGTCTAAATCCGTCGCTGATTGCGAATTATTCATTCCAACTTGCAAAACTCTTCAATGAATTTTATCATGCCTGCCCTGTGATAGGCTCGGAAAACGAATCATTTAGATTGGCATTAGTTGAAGCATTCCGTCGGGTATTAGGAAATTCTTTAAATCTTTTAGGGATTGAAACTTTGGAAGAGATGTGATGGATTGTGTCTCTTAAACCCGTCGAGATAGTAAACAATAATAAAAATGTCCTCAATGTATTATGCGAAGATTTTTTGTTAATAACTATTTAACAAAGCATCGTGGCAAAGCCCGACGCGAAGCAATCATAAGCGAGGCGAAGACGAGAGTATTTCCAACCACACAAAAATATTTAAACACAATTTTCCTCGTATAATTAATTAAATTAAAAGAGGATTAAATGGCACAAACAAAAAAAATGAATCTATCTTTTTTTGTAGAAATACAGAAAGATCTTACTGCTTCAGGAGAATTAATTCGCGCGCGTCAGGATGAAAAGCAGGCACTTATGAATGAATTTGATAAGGAGTGCAAGAGATTCTTTTTTGGCAAGATTTCTGAAAGGGCTTTGGCTTCGTCGGTAAAAAAGACAAACTTAGAACTTAAGAGATTGGACAAGTCAATAAGGGACACAATGTCAAGAGCAAGAAATATTTCAATGAGAGAGATGGTTTTGGTTTCAGCACAATCTCCAATAAGTTATAAGGCGACACTTTCTGGAATAGTGGGCGGGAAAAAGAAGAAAGCAGTGAAGAGAAAAGTTGTTAGAAAAAAGAAGGTTGTAAAAAAAGCTAAGAAAAGAGTTGTAAAGAAATCTGTAAAGAGAAAGGTATCGAAGAGAAAAGCAGCAAGAAAGAAAAAGA
>JAHKAF010000023.1 GCA_018825865.1 Nanobdellota archaeon
AAATCTTTCGTTTGTTTCTTCTTCAGATTTAGGAATCCATTGCCCGTTTGTATCAATATTTATTTTATGTCCTGTTTTTGCAAAAGACAAAAACAAACTGTCCCAATTAGGATAGAGGGAGACTTCTCCACCTCTGAGAAAAATATCATAATTTTTCGGGATTTCTGAAATTGTTTTAGTTAATTGTTCAGGCTCAATCAGAAAGCCTCTTTTAACCAAATTTTCAACTTCATTTTCTTGTATGGGATTTAATCTCTTTGGCGAACAAGCATAACACAAACTACAGGCGAGATTGCATTCTTTGAGTATGTGAATTATTACAGATTGATTCATAATTTAATTGAAATGGTAGGATTATATAAAGTTATTTTTTCTAGGCGGCTTATTTTTATTTCACTTAACATAACGGCATACGAACTAAAGTTCTCATGCCGTTCCTATGGTAGACATAATAAGAAAATTTATATAATACAATCACATGTATCAATATGCAAGGATTATTAAATAAATTAGAAAAAGAGTTAAAACTTAGAAATTTTTCAAAAAGAACAATTCAATCATATCTATATGAAACTAAAAATTTCCTTGAATTTGCAAGAAGCAAAGGTCTTAATGAAAGTGTCCTAAAAGATTATCTCTTAAAAGAACTTGAAAACAAAAATCCTTCTACTGTCTCCCACTCTATAAGCATCATTCAATTTTTCTTTGATAAAATTTTAAACCAAAAAATAAAAATAGCTCATCCTAAAAGAAACAAAACTCTTCCAAACATTTTAACAACCAAGGAAATTAGAAAGTTAATTAATTCAACTTCCAACATTAAACATAGATTAATCATTAAACTATTATATGGGTGCGGTCTAAGAGTTTCTGAGATAGTTAATTTAAAAAAGAAAGATATTGGCTTTGAAGAGAATTTGATTAAAATTAGATTAGCAAAAGGAAAAAAAGACAGATTTGTCAAAATACCTGAATCAATTAGTACTGAATTAAAAAATTATTGTGGGCTAAATAACTCTGAAATTTTATTTCCTTCTAATCATGGAGGGAGATTAACTATAAAATCTATTCAAAAAATTGTTCAGAATTCTGCAAAAAAAGCTAAAATAAAGAAGAGGGTTTACCCTCACTTACTAAGACATTCTTTCGCGACACACTTGCTTGAGCAAGGAACCGATATTCGAATAATCCAAAAATTACTCGGGCATTCTGATGTAAAAACAACTCAAATCTACACTCAAATCTCACAAGCATCAATTAAAAATATAAAGTCTCCTTTGGATAATATATAAAAGAGGCGATAGTAAATGGTAAACTATTTTTCATTTGCATTTAAGAATTTAAGAAAACGTGGAATCAGGAGTTGGTTGACCCTCCTCGGAGTTTTCATCGGAATCGTCGCAGTTATTTCTTTAATTACCTTAGGAAGCGGTTTGAAAGCAGCAGTTAATGCTCAGTTTGGAGTTAGCTCGACACAGGTTATAACAGTGCAGGCAGGAGGGCTTTCCTATGGTGCGCCAGGTTCTACAGTTGTAAATCCCTTAACAAAAAAAGATGCAGAAGCAATTGGAAAATTAAGCACAGTGGAATTCACTGTGCCAAGAAATTTAGAATTTTTAGAAATTGAATATGATGATAAAGTAGAATTTGGGTATGTAGTTAGTCTTATTGAAGGATTAGAAAAAGAAATGTATGAGTTAATGGATTTTAAAGCAGAGAAAGGCAAATTGTTAACATCTAGAAGTTCTGGAAGCGTTGTTATTGGAAATAATCTGGAGTCTGCTGACAAAAATGGATTTGGTAAGGAAATTGTTCCAGGAAAAAAAATTCTTATTCAAGGAAGAAAGTTCACTGTTGTCGGAGTTCTTGAGAAACAAGGGAGTTTCCTTTTAGATAATATAATATTGATGTACGACGACGATTTGAATAATTTAGTTGGTTATGGAGATAATGTCGATATAATCGGAGTGAAAGTTAAGGACAAGGATTTGATGGAGAAGGCAAAGGAAGATATTGAAAAACTTCTTCGGGAAAGGAGAAATGTTAAAATAGGTGAAGAGGATTTCGAGGTTTCAACTCCAGAAGCGGTTCTGGACCAGGTGAATAGTGTTTTAAATGCAATTCAAATTTTCGTACTAATCATTGCTTCAATCTCAATTCTCGTCGGAGCAATTGGGATTGTCAACACAATGGCAACATCAGTTCTTGAAAGAAAAAAAGAAATCGGAATTATGAAAGCAATCGGAGCAAGGAACCCCCAGATTTTCTTTCAGTTTTTTGTTGAGTCTGGATTTATGGGATTGATTGGAGGAATACTCGGAATCGTCGTCGGATTATTGGTGGGGTATTTTGGGACATTGGGAATAAATAGTTTTGTAGGCGCCACAACAAGTCCAGAGATAAACATTCCTTTAATCATCTTCGCATTATTAGGAAGTTTCTTAATCGGCGCTGCAGCAGGAATTGTCCCTGCAATGAGGGCAGCAAACCAAAATCCAGTGGAGGCACTTAGGGGATGAAAATAAGAAAAGCGAGAAAGCAAGATGAAAAAGAAGTAGTAAGAATTTTGAATGAATATGACAAATATGAATCTGCCCTAGATAAACGGCATAAACCAGATTCAAAAGAAGAACTAAGTGAATTTTTTAATAAATTACTAAAGAGTAAAATCGCAGTAAGTTTGGTTTTAGAAATTGATTCAAAGATAGTTGGATTTATTAGTGGAGAGGAAGGTACAACTCTAATGGGAAAGAATTGTAAAATCCATCAGTTGATTATTTCAGAAGAATGTAGGGGCAAAGGATATGGTAAAAAACTCTTAAAAGAATTTGAAGATTATTTTAAAAAAAAGGGATGTAATTCTATACAGAGTTTTGTCTTGGTAAAAAATAAGAAAGTTTTGGGGTTCTATAATAAATTAAATTATTCTTCAGAGGAAGAGGGATTTCTCATAAGGAAAAAAATAAAATGATATCCCGCGAAACAATAAAATACTCTCTAAGGAATTTGAAGCAAAGAAAAGTGAGAAGCTTCTTTACAATCTTGTCTATATTCATCGGAATTTCAACTATTTTTATATTCATCAGCTTCGGGCTCGGGCTTTATACTTACATTGGAGACCTTACAGAAAGCTCTTCTGCAGACAAAATAATAATCCAACCCAAAGGAGGAACCTTAGCAATGTTTGAAAGCAATGTGAAATTTACCGACGATGACCTCAGAGCTATTGAAAGAGTTCCAGGAGTTTATGAAGTGTCTGGTTCTTATTTCAAAACAGTAGAAGTCGAATCCCAAAATAAAAGATTATACACATTGTTGTTTAGTTATGACCCTAAAAAACCAATCATAATGGAAGTATCCAATATCGGAATTTATCAAGGCAGGGAATTAATCAACGGAAAAAAGGAAGTTACATTGGGTTATAACTATATGATTCCTGACAGGATTTTCCCAAAGGCAATAGAGATTAATCAAAACATAGAAATAAACGGAGAGAAGATAAAGGTGGTTGGGTTTTATGAAGAAGTTGGAAACCCCTCGGACGACGCGCAAATTTACACATCAAATGATTATATGGAAGAATTTTATTCTGGCGAGAATCTTTCTTATGGATGGATAGTTGCAAAAGTTGATGTGAATAATGTGGAAGACATCGTCGGGAAAATAGAAAAAGCCCTGAGAAATGAGCGAAACCTTAAGGAAGGGAAAGAGGATTTTTCTGTCCAGTCTTTTAACGACATGATTGAGGGCTTCTCCAGCGCACTTAATATTGTGATTGCTTTTGTTGTTTTGATAGCTTTAATTTCAGTTCTTGTATCTGCAGTGAACACAGCCAACACAATGATAACTTCTGTCCTCGAGAGAGTCAAGGAGATAGGGGTACTAAAAAGTATTGGAGCGAGAAATTCAGATATCTTCGGAATCTTCTTATTTGAATCAGGATTCCTCGGCTTTGTCGCAGGAGCAATTGGAGTTGCAGTCGGTTTCATTTTCACATACATCGGAAAAGTTGCCCTCGAAAATTTTGGTTATGGATTTTTGCAGCCAGATTTCAGCCCATGGCTTTTCATAGGGTGCATAATTTTCGCAACAATAACTGGCGCAATCTCAGGAGTTTTCCCTGCAATCAATGCCTCGAAGATAAATCCTGTTGAAGCGCTTAGGTATGAATAAGAATATTGGCTCACTACGTTCGCTTATTAATGGCTCAGTTCCCAGACTTTGTCGAGAGGAACTTCGCTTAGAAGAATTTATTAATTATATAGCTTCGCATTATATTTTGGGCAATTAATTATGAGCAACAGCGAATGTAAACCTCACCCTAGGGTCGCGCTTCCTCTTCTATGTTTGTGCTCTCTTTTCTTCTTCTGTCTTCTGTCATAGAAATAATAAATTACTCCAGCAACTATCACAACATAAAGCAAATAAATATACCAAGCAGTGCCAGCGGCATCTTCGGATGAAACAAAGTATGAAGGGTCGAATGAAATGCTTTTCTCCAAAGTTCTTCTTTCATTTATAGCGTCGCTGTAATAAATATTCACTTTAATCTCGCCTTCTTTTGGAACCGCAGTAAAATCCGCAGTAGTATATTCATTTGAATCCAAGTCACCGACAATATTTGTTTTTGTCCCTTGTATTTCAATGTTCTCTTGCTGAGGAATTTCTAAAGTCAGTGCCTCAACATCTGATTCTGCAATATTCAAAATCTCCAAAGTTAATTTTTTTGTCTTTGGGTCGTAATTTTTTATAAAAATCTCAAAGTCTGCATGAGTATCATCCACCTCGATATTAAACGATTTTAGATTGGCATTTTCATCTAAGTTTCCTGTGCCGAACCTCACTTCTATTTTATTCTCCCCGTCGAGTGCATCCCCATCAAGCCTGACTTTGTAAGGAGCAAGCAAGTAAGAACTATAATCTCTGTCATAAGTCCCCCCAGTAACTTGTATGGTCTGGGGTTCACCCGGGTCAAATGTGATTGGATACTTTTCTAAGAGCTCAATTGAGACATAACGGCATTCAGGATTCTCGGTTCCTGTCACCTGAAAAACCAACTTAACATAATCTCCAGGCACAGCAGGATAAGGGTCCTGATTCACCATCGTAACATCAAGATTACACGCAGCACTTACAGTAAAACTCAACATCACTAACGCAATCAGTAAAACACATCTTTTCATAACTATTCATTGGTTTTCTGTTTTATAAATTTTGGGGTGATGATTTTAATAAGTTTTAAATATGATAGTTGTTTGGTCCCCTTATGATTGATATAAAACTTATTCGAGAAAATCCTGAATTGGTTAGAGAGAATATGAAGAAGAAATTTAGGAAAGATTTGGAGTTGGTTGATAAACTGAAAAAACTTGATACAGATTGGAGAAAGCTAAAATATCAAGAGGATGATTTAAGGAGTGAGAGAAATAAGATTTCTGAGGAGATAAATAAACTGAAAAAGCAAAAAAAGAGTGCGGATTCTTTGATTAGCAAGGCGAAGAAAATTCCTGAGAAGATTGCTAAGCTTGGAGATAAGAGAAAAAAGATGGAAGGAGAGATTCTGGAATTACAGACAAAGATTCCGAACATCATGTCAAAAAATGTTCCAATTGGAAAAGATGATTCTGAAAATGTCGAGGGAAGAGTAGTTGGAAAACCAGCGAAGTTTGATTTTGGTGTGAAAAGCCATGTCGAGATTGCAGAGAATTTGGGAATGGTGGATTTTGAATCTTCTGCGAGAGTTGCTGGAACAGGATTTTATTATCTCGAGGGAGAGTTAGCTTTGTTAAATGTCGCTTTAATCAATTATGCGAGAGATGTGATGGTCTCCAAAGAGTACAGATATGTTGAGACGCCGTTTATGCTTAGAAATGAAGTAATAGATAAAGTTACCGACCTTAATGATAAGCAGCAGCAAATTTATCTTATAGAAGACGAACCAAAGATGGCATTGATTGGAACTTCAGAGCATTCGCTGATTGGAAGATATGCTGGGCAAGAAGTTAATGAGAAAGAACTTCCGATTAAACAGACGAGTTATTCAATGTGTTTCAGGAAGGAAATTGGGGCGCACGGCATCGACGAGAAAGGGCTTTTCAGGACGCACCAGTTCAATAAGATAGAGATGATTGTAATTTGTAAACCAGATGTTAAAGAGTCAGAGAAATATTTTCAGGAACTTCAAGACATTACAGTTGAAATTTTTGAGAAAATGGAAATTCCTGTAAGGGTTTTGAAAATCTGCTCAGGAGATTTAGGAGATTTGAAATACGAGCAGATTGATGTTGAAGCATGGAGTCCGAGGAGAAAAGCTTATTTTGAAGTTGGAAGCTGTTCTAATCTGACAGAAGCCCAGGCAAGAAAACTGAAAATCTCGACGAGGATTAAGGGAGAACGTTTGACTCCACATACATTAAACAACACAGCGATTGCAACCTCGCGTGCGCTCGTCGCAATCCTTGAAAACAATCAGCAAAAAGACGGAACAGTCAAAGTTCCGAAAGTTCTTTGGAAATACACAGGATTCAAAGAGCTAAAACCAAGGAAGAAATAATAAAGGGGTTGAAAGGAGGTAATTAAATGAAAAAACAAAAAAAGAGTGTGAACAAACTAGACAAATATCTCAGATTAACATGGAGGAAATTATTGGGGATAGTTGTCTTGGGTTTTGTTTCAATTATATTACATAACCTAATTGGAGGATTGTTCAATATAGAAGAACCTGTATTTTTCATAATAGTTATTTTTATAATTCCTTTATATTTGATAATCTCGGTTTTTTATAGTTTGTTTAAATTTATTAAAGAGAAAAAATCTTAAAAGAGGTTTAAATGGTTAATACCCTAAAGGGCACAAGGAAAAAAGTTGTGAATAAAGCCATCAGCAAACTTTAAAAACAAAATGTCTCTTTCTAAATGTATCACGGAGTGGGTTGCAAAATAGGAAACTCACCGGTGGTTTTCAGCCTCAATAGTCTAGTGGCTAAGACACTTGCCTGTCGCGCAGGAGACCCGGGTTCAATTCCCGGTTGGGGCGTTTCGTATTTTGTAGTTTATGGGAGCATTGGTTGGGGCGTTTTACAAAAAGATTAAGAACTTTGGTTTCTTGGGAAGTTTATGAAAAAAGAAAAGAAAATACAAAAAATAATTTTACTTATTAAAGGAGAAGATAAAGAAAGAGATTTGAATGCAGTGGAGTTTCTTCAAATGATTCACTTACTAAAACTTCATTATATTTGGGATGATTATAAAAAGATAAAGAGAATTAAAAATCCTAAATATGAGGTAAAGAAAATAGAAGAGGAATTTCTCCTTGGAACTTCGAAAGCAGGAGAAAATTGGATGAGAAAACAAGTTTATGGAGAGACAATTTTATTTCAAGGGATATCATTTTTTCAAAAAGTATGTAAGGATTGGTTTCAGATAGGTTTAATTTATTCTCCAAAAAGATTAAATCATTTTAAAGAGAAGGAGATAAAAATTGGAGCTATTTTAGAAAAAGAAAATCTTAGGTTAGGTATTTCAGAATTAATAATAGAAAAGATAAATTTTAATGATATCT
>JAHKAF010000024.1 GCA_018825865.1 Nanobdellota archaeon
AGATAATCTGGAAATACCTTTTAGTGTTTCTTGCACTATTGGTCCGCATAATTTTTTAGTTTTAAATAAGTCAATTGATTTTTTTAAAAAAATTAAAGCAAAAGCGATAGGTTTTAACTTATTACTTGATGCAAAATTTAAACGGCTACCTCTTGTTTCAAATTTTTTAGCGAATAAGGCTTTATTTGATTCTTTTGAATATGCAAAAAATAAAGGTTTTCTTGAGTCTAGAATTGGGAGAAAATTAAAAGTATTTAATTCTCCCGGAAAAATTCATCTTCGAGATTGTGGTGCATATGGAAATCAATTAGTTTTTTTCCCTGATGGAGATATTGGTATTTGCCAAGGATATTTAGGATGTAGGAAGAATATTTTGGGAAATGTTTTATCTGCAACTCCCAAAAAAGTTTTGAATTCAGGAATTATTAAGAACTGGATATTAAGTTCTCCATTAAATAGGGGGGAGTGCTCTTCTTGTCCAGCAATAGGTATTTGTGGGGGAGGGTGTTTATTTAGCAATGAGATAAATAATGGGAAAATAAAATCTAGGAATAAGTCTTTTTGTATGCATACATTACTTTCCTTGGATTGGTTCATTAAAAAATCATTAGAAAGAAAGTTGAACGATGAAAATTTATATATTCGAGATATAAGTTTTGTTTATAATAATAGATTAATTTAGATTAAGGCACATTTAAGTTGTTCTATTGGATACGACGTGAATGAAATTTTTTGCGTGATTCCTCCGGCTTCTCCTTCCTGGACACAGCTATCTCTGAGGCAATCTAAGATTGAAGTCTTTCCATGATCAACATGCCCACAAACTGTCACAATTGGTTGTCTGATTTTTCTCTCTGTCATATATATTCTAGAATAGATTTATTTTTAAAGATTGGGATTTAGGAAAAATATGAGAAAACAGGAAAAAACCTATGTTAGCATATCTAAAGAGGAGAGGGGATATTTTTTATTTTTTCAAGGTTCCGATAGAGATAATAGTGGGATCTTAAGACCAAAAATAGGAGGGGTGATGGGGGATGATTTTGGAGAAGTTATTAAGGGTCTAAAATGGATATTAAAAGACAATAGGGGAGATTCTTTCATATTTGATTCTAAAAATTCATATGGAGTAGGTTCTGAAGAAGAATTAATTATAAGAAGATTTATAGGGAGGTCTAACAGAGGGTTTCTTTAATATTCTGAAAATATTTTTAATTAATAGAATATAAAGAGGTGAAAAACCGAAGTTCGACACCCCTCACCCTACCGAAGTAGAGTAATATTATGTGGGTTTTTTGGTATATAAAACTAACCGACTACTCCAAAGTCATGAAAATATTTTTTGGTAATATTTAAAACTTCTATTTCTATGATAAGTTCATGAAATCCCTCGGCGAGTTAGATAAAAAGTATGATTTGGAATTGGACAAAGTTGTTAAGAAAATTAAATCTTCAAAAGCTAAATTAGTCTTGCTTCAGTTTCCCGACGGATTGAAGCCATACGCGACTGCAGTGGTGGATTTTTTGGAGGAAAACACCGACGCTGAATTTATTATTTGGATGGAAAGTTGTTATGGTGCTTGTGATACTCCAACAGGGATTAATAATCTTGGGGTAGATTTGGTTGTTCAGTTTGGGCATTCGGGGAAGATGCCTAGGTATTAGTCTTTAAAATTTATAATAGGATTTGGTCTTTCAATTTTTTTAACTTTAATTCCACTTTCCTTAAGAAGATCCAGTGAACCTTTAGAGCCAGCATAATCAAAATAATAAATAAGTTCTTTTAATCCTGCGTTTATGATTTGTTTAGCACACATTCTACAAGGGATATGTGTACAATACATTGTTCCTCCGTCTATACTTACTCCATGTAATCCTGCTTGTGCTATTGCATTTTGTTCTGCATGAACTGCCCGACATTGTTCTGCACCAAAACCAGTTTCAAGTTTTAATTCATCTTTTTTACAACCTAATTCTAAACAATCCTTTGCACCTTTTACTGCTCCATTATAACCTGTTGTAATAACCCTTTTATTTTTAACTATTATTGCTCCCACGTTATGTCTTAAACAAGTACTTCTCTCCGCAACAAGTGCAGTTATTTTTATAAAATACTCATCCCACGAGGGTCTTTTGTGTCCTCCTAATTTTTTCTCTTGTCCTTTTTCTAAAATAATCTTCTTATAAACTTCCTCAATCTGTCTGTATAAATTATCTAATGTTCCGTCGTTATTCAGCACAAAATCAGCCATTTTAATGCAAGCACTTAGATTTTGTTTGGTTGGGTCTGTTGAAAACATTTCCCTTCTTTCGTCTTCTATAAATCTATCAAAACTTATTCTATCTGTCTCACTTTGTCTTTTTGAAATACGAGAATATCTTATTTGAGAATCAGCGTCGATGGCAAGCAATATCCCTCCTTCTTTTATTTTTTCAGCTTCTCCTTGGGTTCTAATACTCTCAATAATCGAATTCTCCCCTTCTTGGTTAGCCTTTTCTAATAATCTTTCAATGATATAACTCGGAGAATTAATCTCTCTTAATTGGTTTGCCACCAAAACCATGCTGTCCCTGTTCACAGGCAGACTTCTTTTGTTTATTTCCTTAATTAAAAATTCTCTCACTGAATAATGCCGAAAACCTTTCTGAATGAGATATTCAACAATAGTTCCCTTACCTGCCCCGAGAGTTCCTGTTATTCCGATTATCATTTGGTAAAACAGCGAATATATTATTTAAGGATTTGTTTGGTTGAGTGTTATATTTTCAACCTTTCCTTTAAGTGATATCTAATTTCTTCTTGCATTCCTTCTTCATCATCTTGTCTATGGTTTATCACAACAGCAAAAGAATTTCTTTGTGCAAAATCCAAAAAACCTTCTCGCAATTTTTGATGAAATTCAAGGGCTTCTTTTTCCATTCTGTCTTTCTCCCCAAATTCACTTAAATCCTTCCAGGCATTTTTTAGTAATGTTTCTGGGTCTCCGTCAATAATATATAATAAGTCAATGGGAGTATTTCTTGTAGTTATCTGATTAAGATGATTTATCACACCAAGACTCAATCCTCTTGCAATTCCTTGATAGATAATTGATTCAACAAAACAACGATCGCTGATAACGTGTTTTCCAGAGTATAAATTAGGAAGTACAATTTGAGAATATTGTTGAGCTCTATCCGCTTGATAAAGGAGCATTTCTGTTAAAGGATCCATCCTACCAGTAAATTCCGGGTCTAATATAACTGCTCTTATCTTTTTTCCAATTTCTGTTCCACCTGGTTCTCTCGCTATTATAACATTATGACCTTTTTGAGTTAAATAATCTCCGAGGGGTTTTACTTGGCTTGTTTTTCCAGCCCCTTCTATTCCTGAAACTGCTATAAAGTATCCTCTCCCCACCATCAAAATTCCTATTCAACTTTCTTTTTAAAGAAATCTGTGGTTGAGGATATAGATATTAAAAGATAATAATCTTTATAAGAAATAAGGTTTATTTGTTAAAATGAAGATTCATAAAATAGTGGCTAGGGATTTACCTGATTTATGGTTTCAAGCAGTTCATGATATTCTTGATTTAGGGAGGTCCTTTGTTGTTGATAGAGGTTCATATGCAGGGCAGACGCGATTAGAATATGATTATTTTGTAGGACATGTTAAGCATCCTTATACAGAACCTTTACTTCCTGATATACCTCCTGGTTGTGGACTTCCTAATCCTGTTGAAGAAGCTTATATTTATGGAGGGGAAGGGTATGAGAGGTCTTATATAGAATATTTAATGACTGCTACAAAAAAACCAGGGGAATCTTATACTTATGGAGAAAGATTAGTGAGGGTGCCTCTTACAAGAGATAAATTGACATGGTGGGAAGCAGGAAACACAGAGATAGTGGATAAAAGAGATGTAGATGGAAAAGTTGTTTTTGAAGAAGAGGGGCAACTTTATCTAAATCAAATTGAATGGGTTATTGATACTTATAAGAGATTAGGGCATAGAAATAATCAAATGGTTTTACAAGTTGCACACCCTTCTGATTTAACATTAATAGACCCTCCTTGTTTGAGGAGCATTGATACAAGAATTGAAGATGATACTTTATCCTTCAGACCCGTTTATTTTCGCTCGTGGGATTTGTGGGGAGGGTTGCCTGTAAATTTAGCTGCGATTCAAAATCTTAAAGCTTATATGGCAGGAGAAATTGGAGTTAAAGATGGAGAAATGCTAGTTGAAAGTAAAGGGCTTCATTTATATGGTTATGCAGAAAAGTTAGCAAAGATGAGATGTTTAAGAGATTAATTCTACAACCAACCCCTCAGCAACCCAATTCCCACTAAGAACAATAATATTCCTGCGATTAAATGTAATCTCCTGATATTTCTTTCTTTCCAACCTGAGACTTCATCAACCATTGCAAATCCTCCGAATACTAATATTGTTATGCCTATCATCGGAAGAATGAATATTAAGTTGTAGTAAAGTAGCCAGGGAATTGCTCCGATGGTTCCGAGTTCTGCGAGCAGACCTGACGCGACGATGTATGGTCCGATTGTGCAAGGGAGAAGAAAGATTGTGACTAAAAAACCAATTATGAAAGCTCCGCGCGGAGAGGTTATTTTGTTGATTATTCTTTTTACTTTTGGTCTCATCCAAATTGGCATTTCTGTTGCAAAACTTCCTGGCTTGTACATGAAGTAATCTTTAATATTAAGTGCCCCCATAATCATGGCAAGGATTGCCAGCCCATTGTAAATAAGTCCTGAATTTTGCCTGAGAATTTCTGCGAATGTATTGAAGAACTGAATAATTATTAATCCGTAGAATAAATAACCGACATATACCGACGCTGTGAACGCGATTCCAGCATACAGGACTTTTTTCCTTTTGTCTGGATTTTGGATAAGGATTGACATGAGAACCATTGTCAGGACTGCGATAGCACAGGGATTAATAGAATCTGCAAGTGCAAGTGTTGTGATTTTCAGGAAGTTTGTTGGCATTTTATAAGCAATCTAATCAGGTTTAAAAGTTTTTCTTGAATCTCTATCTCCTAGACTAATAATATTTATATATGGGTAAAATTAGTTTTATCATGAAAGTTTATGATTTGTTAACAAAAAATGCTCCGCAAGACAAAGAAAGAATTAATGGAATGATTAAACTTATCAGGGAAACTGATGATGAAGATGTTAGAAGGATGGTTTCTACCACAGCAAATGAAATTAAGATTAGCTATTTAAGTAGAAAATTTTATGAGGGAAAAGACGTGGATGATGGGCAACGCACTAAAGACGCTGAAATTTTATTAGGGAGGATATTCTCAGATAGCTATTTAGGGATAAGTCACTTAGCCAGAGACCTTAAATCACAATTACAAAACATTGCATGGTACAATGGTGCGCACAAAAACCCACTTGATGATTGGATTAATGCTCAAAAGACATATCTAAGAAAAAGATTAGATTCTTTATATTGGCTTAAGGATATATAAATTCTCTTAATTCAACACCCTGTAAGTTCCTTTAATTTCTCAACACTCTGAACCCCCCGATATTTTTCTCCGTCGATTAACCATGTGGGTGTGGCCTCGATTCCAACGCATTTTTCTTTGTCGTAAAAGCAATCAATTTTATTCAAGAATTGGTAATTGTCTCCGAACATTTCCTGCTGGGTTTCGCAGGCATGGCATCCAAGCTGAGTATAAAGAACTGAATTGTCTCCCAGACATTTTGCAACTTCCTCGTCGGTTACTGGCGCATCATTAGTTAAAGTAAAATATGAAAATATTAGCACCACAATTATAATTCCAATTGTCCACCAATTTTTTTTGTTCATAAGAAATATAATAGAAATTATTTTTTAAAGGTTTGGGAGAAACTGGTTTCTCATTGGGATATTGCTCCAACTTCGTCGTCGGGATTAATTACTCACAATTGGCTTTGCCAAGTTGTTCATTTAGAGATGTTGTTAGGAGATAATTTCGTATAATATATTGGGTAACTCAATCTGTAGAAATATCTCTTCTAGAATATCAATAATCAGGTAAACCTTCTTTGTTGTCTAAAGTTCCTTGTTCTGGTTTTGGTTTTGCTTTGACAGGTTTGGCATCTTTTGCGATTGCTTCAGTCATTTCAGATAAAGAAATTGAATTAATCATCTCCCTGAATTTTAGGAAGTCGTCTGCTAATATCCTCACCCCTGACTTTGTGAACCCTGTGTATCTTTCGCTTGTCACGAATTCTCTTATTGTCAGCCCTCTTCTCCCACCAAAGTCGTCAATCCTCAGGACAATGTCTGTTGTGTCGTTTTTATTTATTTTTCCAAGTTCTTTTTCCATGTTAGTTATTATGAAATAGGTTTTATAAGGTTTTGTGTGAAATTTAGATTAGCTGTTGTTCATGATTAATTGCTTCGCGTCGGGCTTTACCACGATGCTTCGCTAAGAAAATTGTTATAATGTAATAATTTCGTATAATACGTTGAGCCCAAAGTTTTTTAACGAGTTTACGAGGAGCATTTGATTAAAAATTAAAAACGCCCCCACAAGGATTTGAACCTTGGTTTCAGGTTCCGCAAACCTGTGTTCTATCCAACTGAACTATAGGGGCATATTATTCAATCATATATCTTTTTAAATTTCTTTGTGCTTAGGGGTTGATGGAGAATAAATTACTTTTTAAAACCCATTGCTTCTTGCGGGCAAATTTCAATACAACAAAAGCACCTGATACACTTTTTTGAATCCACAATTGGATAAGGTTTTAGACTAATAGCCTTTGCAGGACACTTACTTGCACACAAACCGCACTTAACGCATTTTTTAGTGTCACAAACAATTGGTTTTTCCTTGAATAATTTACAAAGCATTTTTTTAGTTAGTGATTTTGACTGATTACTTGGAATTTTAAAATTCAATTTAGGGGGATTTTTGCCCACAGTTAAGACCTTGAAACCAGAATAAAGTTTTCTTCTAACAGCTTCTTTAATCATATAAACTTTTTTAGGATTTAATCCGATAATTCTTGTCGTTACAATATCCAGGGCAACACCATTTTTAGAAGCAAGAATCAAACCTGTTTTTGTAGGATTCCCAGAGGTTGGACCTTCCCCTTCCATTCCAATTACTGCATCCATTATTGTCAAATCAGGGGTAATGTTCTGGAAAATATCAACGAGCACCTTCGAAAACTTCTTATCTCCTTTTGCATGCATGTGTGTTCTCTGTTTTATCCCTCCAGGGATTAGACCATAGAAATTTTTTATTGCACCAGTATATTTTGTTAGAGAGTGAGTTTTTAGTTTTGGAAGATTAATTATTAAATCAACATCTTTGACAGTTTTGGCAACTTTGAAATTTTTTAAAACTTTTGCTTTGTTATTTTTGACATTCACAAGTTTATCTTGTTCGAAGATTAACTGCTTTCCGTATTTTTTTGCTACTTTGTCAATACCAGATGCTTTGAAAGACGCCTCTGGATTTGTAAAAGGAGAATCCCCAATAAAAATCTTGCACTTATTTTTCTTCAGAATTTTACAAACAGCCTCGACAATAGAAGGATTTGTGGTAGTAGCTATTTGTTTTTTTGGGAAACACCCCACAACATTTGGTTTGATTAAAACTTTCTTCCCTTTTTCAAATTTAAAATCAATTAACTCTAACGCTTTTTTGACTGCCGTATCAACTCTTGTTTGGTTGTAATCCTTACATTCAACAACAGCAACTTTTTCCACACACTTTTTCATCATTTTGATAAAGTAAACTGAGGTTTTAAAGTTTATTAAATTGGCTCGGCTTTGCCTCGCTTATGAATTGTTCACAATCCTAAATCGTCATGATTGTTCACTGAAGAAGGTTGATAATAAATAGCTTCACATAATATATTGAGAAACTATTATGTTATTAGTTTTAAATCAGCGAGTATTAAACAAGATTATATTTTCATCTGATGTTCCTTATACGCCTTATACGCCTCTCTGCCGAGCATCCATCGAGAGCGTCTTACGTATTGAATTCCTTTGGGATTTTTATTAATCTCAATTATTAGATTTTTCTTCTTTAAACTTAACAGAAGTTTTTTTGTGAATTCCTCGTCGCGGATGATTTCTTTTGAAATATACGACGTGAAAATCGCTTTGGGGTAAATAGAAAAAAGATATGACAAAATCTGTTCTGATATTCTATCTTTGTTTTTTTGGGAGATTTTCATTTTTCACGTCCT
>JAHKAF010000025.1 GCA_018825865.1 Nanobdellota archaeon
CAAAGGATAAATCTGGCTTGGAGTTGTTGAGAAAAACAAATAAATCAGGGCACCTATTACAAATATTGCTTCAGCTATAATTATCTTTTTTCTCAGGCTCATTTTTTTAGTTTTCATTGTTTTCATTTTTCCTTATTTTATTCTCCTAAACTCGCTGTGAAATAAACTGTTGATGATTTATCTCCGGCTCCTTCAGCAGCAGGAGCTGTGACTAACAAATCAATTTCAGCGCTGTCTGTTGCATCACTCCAGTTAAATTCTGCAATAGCTAATTGAGTGGTATTTGGAACTTGTGTCCAGATGGTGTTGGATTGTAGCCAGTTAAAGCTACCTTCTTCTCCTGATTTATTATCAATCTTATATTTGAAATAATCAGAAGGGTTGGCTACACTCGTCCACAAATTACTGGCATTTATACTTACATTTGTGAAGCAATTTCCATCGTTCTGTATGAGGAACGGCAAAGGACTATCATCAGTGGTATTACTGGTTTCTTCTGCATTCAAAGCTCCAAAAGCAATTGTGTTGTTTAGCAAGGTTATATCTACTTCTGCTTGAATTTCTATTTTTCTCGGAGTTGCCCACGGACCATCCCCAAACCCATCATTTGCCCTAACAGTCCAGTTGTAATAAAAATTATTGTCTTTCAGATATTGTAAATAATTTGTTAATGTTTTATTTAGTTCACTTATCCCAGAATATAATCTGTTGCCCACTGAACACCCAGGATAACATGTTATATTCAAATCATAAGTCAGGTTATCTCCGTCTTCATCAGTTCCTTCATTCCATCTAAACTCAGGAGTTCTGTTAGTAGTTATATTTCCATCTTCTGGGGATAATAGAGTTACTATTGGAAGAGTGTTCCCGATTATTAAATTACTTGAATTCCCCCAACTTGAATAACTAATTCCATCATAAAGCCTTAAACTACAAATCCAATTCTGACCTTTTGTTGTATTTCCTGAATCAAGAATAGCACTAAATAACGTATTATTTGAATAGCTATTATTATAATCAAGTGTTAAATTCACCCCGCCATTTTTGTACCATCTAACTGTTACATTCATCGCATCTCCATTAGCATCTGATATTGTTGCTGAGCAGTTTAAGTCGGAATAGGTTTGATTAGTTCCATCAACACTCACTAAGTTTGGTGAGGGGGTGTTTGGCGCGGTGTTCCCTTCTCCGGCAGCATAAAAAAAACCAAAAAATGCTTTATATAAACTTGAAGTAATATTCCCGGTTATACTTCCTAAAACAAAATCTGTCTTATAATTATCAGAAGTTGTATTAGTTCCCCCTCCTGAAATAACATAAGAAGTAATATTATAATTAGAACTACTAATCTGTGCAGAAACTAAAGTCAACCCGCACAACAATATAATTATAACCAGCAAAAATCCCTCTTCTTTGTTCATCAACTATTTAATCTAAACCTGTTTATAAAATTTGTGAAGATGTTAAGTCAACTTTCTAACCTATCACATTAGCTCACGCCTGTTCGTGATTAATGGTTCAAAAATCAGTTATCCAGATTTCTCCACCCAAAAAATTTACTAACATCTAAAGGGAAAATTTATCATGACCACTTTTCAAAATTTTGTCTTGGTGAAACCTGACAAATTTAATTAATTCACGAGTGAAACTCGTGCTATTTATTTTACTCGCGCAGATACTGAAGTATAGAATAATTACTAAAAGATTTAAGTTTGCCTTCTCAAACCAACTAAAACTTACAGAACTTATTGGGCCTGCAAACATTCAACTGCAATTATATTAATTGTTTGGTTGTTGTAAATTATCGGAATCTGCTGACATGATTGCGACTGTTGGAATAACTGAGTTATTGCCTGCTCATACCCATACTGTGCTCCTGTCTGAAAAGTTGACAAATCGCTTTGCTGTTTCCAAGTAGCATATTTGTCATAGGCAATATAACCTCCAGCCAAAACTAACAGAATTAACAACACCGTCACAACAATATTTATTTTTTTCTCCATCTTCTCTTTTTAATACATAAACATATTTTTTGAGTTTAAATAGTTTACTCTCTGCCTCACTTAGTTAATTTTTTAGATAAGTTTAAAATTAGAAAATTTTGATTTCTTTTGTGATATTGACAATTTCTTCCGAAGCTGTTTCATCTTGTGAAAATCTGTATGCCAAATTCTTAAGCCAATTTATCCTGTCTTTTTCTATTTGAGAATTGACTTTTTCATTTATCTCCCCCGGATAATCATACGAATATTCAATCCATAAATCGCCAAGTTCATATCTTATAATTAATCTTTCATTAAACACTTCTGCCTTTGTCATTTTCATAGAAACATTTCCAAACTTATTAACAAGCACCTCTTTTTCTTTGTCACTCAAAACATCTGGCAAAATTTCTATCATTGTTTCATTTGCAATTGTCTCGTTCAAATCAATACTTTGATTTGGAGAAATGGGAATCTCTGATTCACTTTCATTAGTAATTGTTACATCCTCTTCAACAATTTCTGTGATATTTTCTTTAACCTTTTCCTTGGGTTTTTCAGCAGAAATTGTATCGCTCACAGAAATAATCTCTAAGTCATCATAAACCAAACTAATAATTAATTCCCCTTCCTGAGCAGTCAAACCCAATTGAGACAAATCAATAGAAAATTCAAGCGTCTCATCATCCAGATAATCGCCCCCAAACCCAAGTTCTGTTTCATAATAATCAGTAGAAACAATAAGCTCGCTTCCTTCAATGCTGACCCCAATGTCCTGGGAAGACGAAATAATCTCTGCTTTTTTTTGTTCTTTCCCTAAATTATAAACAAATGGCTTATCCTTTGAAACCTTTCCTTCAATTTCAGTTTCAATCTTCATAGAAGCTCTTCCAGTCAACCCTAAAAAGGAATTAGAAATTCCTCTAAAAAATCTTGTTATGACATTGCCTGTAACAGGGGCGGTTTCTTCTTCTGTTTCAATCTCCACAATTTCCTTTACTTCTTCAGCTTCTTTTGGTTCCTCTTTTTGTTCAGTAGGTTTCTCCTCTTGCTTAACCTCTTTGCCCCTTAATTCAGTATCTTTGGGGCTTGTGCCCTCTGGGTATACACCGAGCGGTGCCTTTTCTGTTTTTTTAGTTTCAGAAAAGATATTTAATTTAAAAGAAACATCAGGATAGATTTCTTTCTTACCTGCTCTCCCATAACCTTCCCCAGACCCTGTAAGAGATTTTCCTTCAACATAAAAATTTCCTTCAATAACATTATTTGAGATAACCTCATTTAACTCATACTCTTTTTCCACTCCGGCATTTTTAATTATAATTTTTGATGAAGATGGAATTAATTCTCCCTCTTTCAAGGAAAGTTTTAAATTCCCTTCCAAGGGCTGCCCTTCCTGAGAAGTTACTTCCAGATTCAATATAGACTTACCAGAAATCTTATTAAAAAAATTAAAACCATAATAAGAAAAGAACAATAAGAAAAGAACAATAAGAAAAATTAAAAAAAACTTTCTATAATCAAAAGATTTCTTTTGATTTAATTTATGAATTTTGCCCCTCTTATTATGCTTCATTTTTTATCTGTGGTAATTTAATTATTTAATCTGTGGTAATTTCAACTATAGTAATTATATCTTTCAACATAACTTTTCCCTGTATTTTTACCTGAACCGAAATTGTATCTCCTGGTTCAAATATTACTATATCTTTTGATTGAACATCATAGTCTTTTTTTATTCCTTCTGAAGAAGCATCAATAGTATTCCCAAACCTTACTAATTCCCCATTTTTATAGATAATTATATCTATATAGCCCTCGTCATTTTTAACAATCTCTAAATTAGTTGAAATAGAAGTAATACTTCCCTTTCTCATCATGACATAACCTTTTTCTAAACTTCCTCCAATACCACTTGCAGTATTTAAAAAACTTGAATTACCTATCTTCCCGTTGAATCCGAAGCTCAATAATGCCCTCGCATCACATGCAGTGGGCACATCTTTTTGAAATTCTTTATCTGAAGAAGTAATCACAAAAAGCGGCTTAGCACCATAATCAACTTCATAAATAACTATGTTAGTATTATCCATTTTTTCTATGTTTATTTCTTCAGGCAAATCCCCAAAATCAACTTCTGTTATATTTTTAACTTCAATTCCTTTTTCTTTCATGAAATTTTTAACTTCTTCTTTAGTATCTGAATCAGCAAATACCCCAACTGTCAAAACAAGCATCGCAATTACAAAATACATAATTATCTTTTTCATTTTCTTTGGTTTTTCTTGGTCATATTACTTCTTTTTTACTTAAAGCGAGGAATCATTTATTATTTTTGACCCTCATAAAAAGATAAAAGAATAATTCTTTAAATATCTTTCTTTAAACAATTTACCTGCAAATCTCAGCCATAGGGTGGTCGAGGCAGATGAGTTTTTTTTAACTCGTAGTTTCACCCCAACCTTTCAAGATTGCTTCTCGCTAATTCAAAGTCAGGGTCAAATGCCAATGCTTTTTGATAGTTCTCAATTGCTAAATTATAATCGCCCTTGTTTTCATATACCACACCAAGGTCGTTGTAAGTTAATGCCATTTCCTGAATTTCTAATGATTTTTTAAAGGCAATTTCTGCCTTATCCCATTTGCTTGTTTCAATATACACTGTTCCAAGCAATGCATATACTGAAGCAGATTCTCCTGCAATCAATAACAAGTTTTCTTCTGCTTTATTGTATTCTTTTAGATTAATATACGCTCTGCCCAAGTCAAAAAAGTTTTCCACATCATTTTCATCTGCAACGATACCCTTTTGAAATGTGTTTATTGCTTCAATGTTCTCGCCCAAATATTCCTGAAGATTTCCCAATGCATTATAAACAATTGAATTTGATTTTAACCTAATCGATTTTTCATAAGAAACCTTTGCATTTTCAAAATACCCTTGATTTTCATATGCTTTCCCAAGAAAATAATAGTGTTCTGCTTTATTGTTGTATGCAGTATATAATAAACTTAATATTACTAACAACACTATTCCAGATATTATTAGGTGTTTTTTGTTTTTTATTATTTTCATTTTA
>JAHKAF010000026.1 GCA_018825865.1 Nanobdellota archaeon
AATTTGATGACGGATGAAGTATTTTATTTATTTTTGAATCATACTCCTTTGCTTTTTGGATGTCCGTCTTTTTAGTAATAATTTCTTCCACAATAATAACTATTTTTCCAACTCTTTTAAGTTCCATAAGGATTTCTTTTATATTTATCTTAGTAGATAGATGGTGCAGAACATACTGCAAAAAAACTACCTCAAATGATTTTGACTTAAAAGGAATCTTTTCGAGAGACGCTTCAAAAAATGGGAAAGAAGTTACTTCTTTATTGCGTATATCCTCTATATCTAACAAGGTTACTTTTGACCCAAATTTTTTGTTAAAAAAGAATGAATTAAGCCCGTTCCCACATCCGACATCTAAAATACTTTTATTTATTATATATTTTTCAATCTCTGGAAAAAGCCTTTGTTGATATTTTTCAATAAACTTTTTTATATCTCTATTCATACTCATCTAATATGAATTTAATTTATAAAAGTTCTTTATCCCTATTTTATCTTCAAGGGTTTCTCTTTTTCATAGAATTTAACAGCCTCATTAAGGCGCGATTTTGATTCTGCATAAATCGTCATAATTTTTTCTCCTTTTTTTACTCGGTGATTTTTCTTTTTATGAAGATAAAGCCCTGCAAACTTATCTGCTGGACAACCTGCTGTTATTGCTAAAAGCGATATCTTTTTGTTATCAATTTCAGAAATCCTTCCTGATTTTTTTGCTAAAATGTTTTTTTTGAACTTTGCAGATTTAAACTCAATCAACTTCCCTCCCTGGGCATTAATAATCTGCTTGAATTTCTCAAAAGCTTTTCCCGAAGATAAAATTTCTCTTGCCAAATTTATCCCTTCACCTTTTTTTGATTTGCCTGATAACTCTAAAAGATTAGCAGATAAAAATAATGCTTTCTCTTCTAAATCCTTCGGTCCTTTTTTGTTTTGGTCTAAAATTCTAATTATATCTTTTAATTCGAGGGCAGGACCGACTCCGTTCCCAATTGGCTGACTTCCATCAGTTAGGACAACTTTTAATTTTTTCTTGTAATATTTTCCCAGATACTCAAACTTCTTTTTTAATCTCAATGCCCCTTTCTTATCTACCTTCGCGGTTTTGCCATAAGAAATATTAATAAGAATGTACTTGCTCCCAACAGCAAGTTTTTTTGACATTATCGAGGCTAATAATTGTGATTCAGGATCTATTTTTAACATTTTTTCTATACGGATTATCTTTGAGTCTGCTGGAACCATTCCCAGAGCCCCACCCCAAACCATACACGCGTTTGTTTTTTTTACAATTTCTCTTACTTTTTTCATTGAAAATTCTACATCTGCGATTGTTTCTATTACATCCGCAGTTCCTGCCGCACTTGTTATTGCTCGCGAAGAGGATTTTGGCATGATTAATCCTGCTGCAGCACAAATAGATACAACTAAAGGGGTGGTCCTATCTCCGGGTATCCCGCCAATTGAATGTTTATCAACCATATATTTATATTTTAATCCAAGTCTGTTTCCAGAATCTAATATTGCATTAATAAGATAAATCGTTTCTTTCATACTCATCCCTTGTTTATACATCGCTGAAATAAAAAGTGCAATCTCTGCTTCAGAGAGAGAATTCTCGACGACATCCTTAATAATTTCATCTATTTCTTCTTGAGAAAGGGATTCTTTATTGAGTTTCTTCTTTATAAAATTCAAACTTTTTGGGGTGGGTGCAAGACTAATTTCAACTTTCTGTCCAGATTTTAATCCGAGTTGTTTCTTAAGTTCAGAAGAAACTGCAATCTCATTTATTTTTATTAATTTTGTAATTGTATTTGTAATTGCGGAAACTTCCTGGTGACCTTTTGAAAAAGTTTTGATAATGATTCTATCTCCGAAGTTTATTCCAATCTTATCTGAAGTCTTCTTATTCAACATTGCTACTGGAAACCCAGTCCCCCACTTTAGAATTTTAGTTTTAAGTTCCATACCCTTTATACAAAAAAATAAAATATGTTTTTATATCTACTGCTTCATAAAAATCGCAGGGGATTTTTTGCCCCTATAGATTTCTAGAATGATTAGCAGGTAAGCAAGGATTAATGGACCGAGGATAAATCCTAAAATTCCAAATAAAAATACCCCTCCAATCATTCCGATAAGGATAAGTGCCGAATGCATCCGAGTTTTCTTTGCTACAATTATTGGTCTGACAAGATTATCAATTCCTGTAGAAATTAACCCAAAGATAACAACTCCAAACGCAGGGAACGCATTTCCTGCTATAAGAAGGTAAATGACAACTGGTGCCCAAACAATTGAAGTCCCAATTATTGGAAAGACTCCTGCAAGACAAGCCAGAAGCGTGAGGAACAAAGCATTTGGAACTTTGAAGATTAAAAATCCTACTCCCACAGCAAGCCCCTGAAGAATGCCCACAATTACCTGTCCATAAATAACTGAAATCGTGATATCTTTTGAGGATTCAAATAATTTATTTTCAATGTCTTTAGAAAAAGGGAGTAAGCTTTGGATATAAGAAATAAGTTCGTCTTTGTCTCTAAGAACAAAAAAGAAAGTAAAAAATACAACTAAAAACTGAAGGAATATCGTCGGGAAATTGAGAATGAATTGTGCTAATTCATTGACTAACGAATTAGTTACTTTAGTTGCAAAAGAACGAAGAGTAGAGGCGACCTCATTAGAGAAGGCTTCAGAAGCGAAAAAATTTGGAAAAATAGTTTTGAGAGGTTTAACAAAATCTATTTGTTGTGAAGCTTGGAAAACCTTGAAAGATTGATCTATCATTATGGGGGTTAGGAACCAAACTGGCAACAAAATTAGCAAAGCCAAAAGAACACAAATGAAAGCTGCTGCAAGATTCTCTGATTTTACTTTCTTAATAACCCAACAATAAACTGGAGTAAAAATAAAAGCTAGAATACATGCGATTATTATTGAAAGTAAAATGGGTTTGAGTAAAAAGAATGATAGAACTATGAGAAAAGCCAGAATAATTGTGGTCATAACCTTTCTAAAATAATTTTCATCCATATGCTAGAAGGAGGTAGTTTAAATTTATAAAGTTTTGTTATATTGACTTATTATGGAAAAAAATAAAGCGATAGATAAACTAAAAGATTTATTAAAAAATAATGAAAACAAAAGAATTGTTGTTGTAGGAACTAGTTGTATCGGAAAGTCTACTATCTTAAAAGGAATTTCTGAGGCGCAAGATATGGATGAGCTCATTTTTCCTCGATTATCAAAAAAAAGAAAAAGATTATGTCTGTAAATCTCCATGGACAGAGGAAATAGGAAAAACCATGAATAGATTAGTTCGTGAAAAACTTAAAGTTAAAAAAGGCCGACCTTTTTTTGGAACTGTAATTCTTAATTATGATTTAGTGATTTTATCTTGATATCAGCGACGAACTACTGAAAGAAAGAGCAAAAAAGAGACGTTCTTCATTTGTAGATATAAAAAATATGCAAAAGAGCATATTAAAAGAAATAAAAGAACTGAAGATTCCTTGTATTAAAATTAAAGTTGACTAATCCTTTATCACGAAAAACTTTATAACCTAATCTTAATTTGATGATTCATGAATTTTATAAAAAAGATTGTTGATGGAAGAGTTGATGAAGGGGTGCATTTGCAGTTTCAGAAATTTAGCAAGGGAGAGTTTAGAGATAGAGCTTTGATTGAGGTAAAAAAATTGGTTGGGAAAAAGTATTCAATTAAAACTTCTGCAGAGTTCACTAATGAATTAGTTCGCGCTGTTGCTGAAAAACTTGGCGAGGATAAAACAAACGTCAAGGGAGCGATTGTTTCTACAAGTGATTTAACTGGTGAACTGGATTTTAAAGAGAAGAAACAATTTCAAGGTGTTAAAAGATATTTAATTGATAAAGAAATGTCTGGCAGAGAAATGATTAAATTAATTGATAAATTTCCAAAGACTTTTTTTGCGTTGAGTTTTGAGGTTGGGAATACAAAATTGAAAATAAAACCTAAAGCTCCGAAGTCAGGAAAATCAGGAAAAGGTGACGAGAAACCGAAAGTAGATTTCTGCGCATTAAAAACAGATGATAAAAGAATCGCAGAAAGTTTTGTTTTCGATACCCTAAAGGGCACGAGTAACCCAGATTTTCAAAAGGCAGAGATAAATCACACTTTTTTTATTAATGAATTAATCACGCCTGAAGGTGAGACAGATTTCGCAAAGATTCGTGAGCTTGCAAAACGAAAAGGAAAAATTATGAGAATTGCAGAAATAGATGGGGAAGAGATAAAGAAAGAGATTGAGTTTGAGGCATAAATTCCCACCCCAAACTTTAAATACCAACTTTTTCTCAATATTTTATCCAGGGTAAATTAAAATGTTAATCTTCGCTAGATTATTAAGAAATGCCTACAAGAAAATCGCCGAGAAAGGGAAGTTTGCAGTTTTGGCCTCGGAAGCGAGCTGCTAAGTTTTTACCTAGAGTGAACTGGAATGCTATTGATTCTGGAAAGAATATTAAGGGGTTCATCTGTTATAAGGCGGGGATGGCTTCTGCACATGTTAAAGATAATTCACCAGATTCTATGACAAAAGGTAGGGAGATTGTGGTTCCTGCGACAATTTTAGAATGTCCTTCAATGAAGATTTTTTCTGTAAGATTTTATAAAAATGGAAAAGTTGCTAATGAAGTTCTATCAGAAAATTTAGATAAGGAATTGAAAAGGAAGTTGAAGGTTCCGAAGAAAAAGGGAAAGAGCCTTGATGAAGTTAAAGATTATGACGACGTGAGAGTTATATTTTATTCTGTTGTTAAGCAAACTGGGTTGAAGAAAAAGCCAGACTTGAGCGAGATTGGATTGAATGGAAGTATCGAGGATAAACTTAAATTTATTAAAGAAAACTTGGGAAAGGAAATTTCTGTGGCAGATGTTTTTGATAAAGACCAGCTTGTTGATTTGAGGGGTTTGACAAAAGGGCAGGGTTTTCAGGGTCCTGTTAAAAGATTTGGAATTAAACTGAAAGCGCACAAGTCAGAGAAGGGGAGAAGAAGACCAGGAAGTCTTGGGCCGTGGCATCCTGCAAGGGTTACTTTCAGGGCGCCGATGGCTGGACAGCTTGGAATGTTCACAAGAGTTGTTTACAATAATAAGATAATTGACTTGGGAAAAAGCGAGGGAAAATTTAGCAACATTAAAAATTATGGAAACATAAAAACCGATTATGTGATTGTGAAGGGTTCGATTCAAGGCCCTGCAAAAAGACAATTATTAATTACTTCTCCTGTTCGAGAAACTAGAAAAACTAAAAAGAAAAATTATGAATTATTGGGGGTACGATGAAAACAAAAATACTAACCATCGACGGAAAATCAAAGGGAGAAATTGAATTGCCTAAATGTTTTTCTGTTGAGATTAGGCAAGATGTTATTGCAAAGGTTTTGGAGGCGCAGAAGATTCAGCAACCATATGCTCCGTCACCTGTTGCTGGAAAGCAGGCTTCTGCAAGTGGAAATATAAAACATAGAAGAGGAGTTTGGAAAAGCCATTATAAGAAAGGAATTTCAAGAATTCCTAGGAAGATTATCACACGAAAAGGTTCGCAGTTTAATTGGATTGGTGCGACAATTCCTAGCACAAGAGGTGGACGAAGAGCGCATCCTCCAAAGGTTTTATCATTCTTGAGCAGATTAAAAATGAATAAAAAAGAAAAAATGCTTGCCTTGAAATCTGCGCTTAGTGCGACTGCGGATAAGAAAAGCGTTGAGAAAAGATATCAGACAATAGAAAAATTAGACAGGGAACTTCCTTTGGTTGTTGAATCAAAGATAACGTCGATAAAAACTAAAGATTTGATTTCGAGCATGAAGAAAATTCTTGGAGAGAAATTATTTGATTTGGGGCTTAAGAAAAAGTCGCTTAGAGCAGGGAAGGGAAAATTAAGAGGAAGGAAATACAAGAACAATGCGGGTTTGCTTTTTGTCGTCGGTAAAGAAGAGAAATTAAAAACTGGTGCGTTTGAAGTTGTTAATGTGGACAAACTTGGGGTTACTGATTTGGCAAAGGGTTCTCCAGGAAGGCTGACTGTTTATACTGAATGTGCAATTAAAGAATTAAGGGAGATGTTCAAATGAAAGTAAATATAAAATTTCCATTCATCCAAAAAATGTACGGAGGTTATTTTGAATGAAACCAATAGTAACTGAAAAAGCTGTAATGATGATTGAATCGCAAAATGTTTTGACGTTCGAGACAGACATGAGGGAGACAAAGGAATTGATTAAGAAAGAAGTTGAAGAAATGTTTGGAGTTAAGGTTGACAAGATTAGGACTCTGGTTCGGGGGAATAAAAAATATGCTTATGTTAAATTAAATGAAAAGTTTCTGGCGATTGACGTGGCTACGA
>JAHKAF010000027.1 GCA_018825865.1 Nanobdellota archaeon
TAATTATGAAAAATATTGAACAAATAAAAAAGAAAATTGTGAAAATATTAAAAAAGAATAATGTAGTCAGAGCAGGGATATTTGGTTCTTATGCGAGAGGAGAACAAAAAAAGAATAGTGATATTGATGTGCTAATTGAAGTACGAGCAAAAAAATTTAGTTTATTGGATTTAGTGCATTTGGAATTTGAACTTGAAAGAATTTTGAAAAAGAAAGTTGACTTATTAACTTATAAATCAATTAATCATTTATTAAAAGAGAGAATATTAAATGAGGAAATTAAGATTATATGAAAAAGGAACCTTTAACTTTTGTTGTACATGTTTTAGAGAGCATTAATAGAGTTGAATCTTTTTTAAAGGATAGTTCTAAATCAGAATTTTTATCAGATGAGTTATTACAAAGTGCGGTTATACGACAAATTGAAATTATTGGCGAAGCTGTTAAAAATTTATCTTTTAATTTTACCAAAAAATACTCTAATGTTCCTTGGAAAGGGATAGTTGGAATGAGAGATAAGATAACCCACCATTATTTTGGACTTGATTTAGATACTATCTGGGATATTATTAAAGAAGATATTCCTGTATTGAAGAAAGAGATTAAGAAAATTTTGGAGATGGAAAGAAGTAAGTTTAAAAATTTGAATTTGTTGTTCATTCTATGAATAAAAGATGTGGAAATAGTTCTAATCGGCGAGGTGAATATTGGAGCGGTTCTGAGAGAGAGAGAGAGAGAGAGAGAGAGAGAGAGAGAGAGAGAGACGCGGAAGAATCTTTTAATTTTGTTTTTGGTTGGGGTAGGGGTTTATTTTTGGAAGGTAAGAAAGTAATTCTAAGGTATCCTCTTTGGTAACACTCAAAAGAGTGTAACCAAAGGTCACGAGAACCTGCAAGCAGGCGAGAACTTCTAATTTTATGGGATTCTTTTAGGAAGCCACATTTTTATTTCTTCTTTGATTTTTTTTATTTTAGGTTTCTTTAATGTTGGTGTTCGTTTTTTCACCTCGAGAAGTTTTTGAAGTTTAGCAAGTTTTTCTGGTGCAGTTTGTTGTCTTGGCGAACCTAAATTTTCATCTTCGTAAATTGGGAATACATTGATTATTTCATGCCCAAAAATATTTGAAGTTTGAATCCCAATATCTTTTGGTTTGAATTTTGATTTTAGTTTTTTCACGATTTTTTTCGCGAGGGTAAATGCAGTTGACGGAAGTTTTCCACTGTCTGGGATGTGTTCTTTTGGGATGATTATAATATGTCCTTTTGAAATAGGATTTATTTCTAATACTGCAATTGAATCTTTGTTCTCGTCAATTTTATGGGATGGAATATCTCCGAAGACGATTGAGCAGAAAATACATTGTTGCGGTTGGGAAGTTTTTTGTGGTGCGCCAGATTCAGGTGATTTGATTAATTTGTTTTGAACAAGAAATTCTTCTAGCTGTTGGGCGTCCATTGCCTCAACTGATTTTTTGACTTCTTCTTTATTTGGAAGATTTGTAGCATTAAGTTGAGCAAGAAGTTGTTTTTTTATTTGAGGGATTTGTTCTTTTGGGAGCATGATAGAAAAAGACTTGGAATGTTTTTATATCTTTCTTGTTTTATATAATCTTGCTCGCTGTTGCGAGGATTGATGGCTCACAAGTTCGCAGATGAGGGGTAGTTAATAGAAATATATTTTAGTTATTAGGTCATATTTTGTTATCAGTTTTATATCAATCAAGCGAAGAGAACAATTTGTTCTTAACCAAAAGCCCTTCTCATGTCCACGACTTCTGCTGAGTTTACATTTTCTATTTTTCTTAGGGCTTCTTCAATTGGGTTGAGTTCATCGCCTTCATCAATTTCAAAACCCGCAATTACTGCTTTGAGCCCAAATGCAATTGGTTCTTCCTCGAAATTTGGTCTTTTGCCTTTGTTACTTTCAATTGCTATTTTTGCTTTTTCCTTTATTTCCGCGAGATTTGTATCTGGCGAGGCCGGCATCATTTTTATCTTAATTAGTGCAGTTCCCATGTTTGGTTAAAAAAAGAGTGGTTTATAAATATTGCCCGCACGCTCTTATTTATTGCTTCGCGTCGGACTTTGCCACGATGCTTCGCTGAAATGTTATTAATCAAATAGTTTTGTATTATACTTTTTGAAAATAAAACCAGTTTTATACTTTTTGAAAATAAAACCAGTTTTTTGTTAACTACTTATATCAATCGAGCGAAAGCAGCCAATTTATTTAATAACCTCTCAAAAATGCACAACAATACTTTTAAACCATGAAGATTTTTTTAATAGATGTCTGACCAGAATTATAAGAGGATTTTGAAAAAGATTTCCACTTCTGCGGGTTTGGAAGAAGAAGAATTAGAAAGAAGAGTTGAGGCGAAAAGGGCAAAGCTTTCTGGATTGATTAGCAAGGAAGGGGCTGCGCAGGTAATTGCTGCTGAGCTGGGAATTTCTTTTGATAATGAAAAGCTGAAGATAAATGAATTGCTTCCTGGGATGAGAAAGGTGAATGTCGTCGGGAAAGTTATTAATTTATTTCCGGTTAGAACTTTTACAACAAAGAAAGGAGATGAAGGGAAGGTTGCGAATCTTTTTATTGCAGATGATACGTCAAATGTAAAAGTTGTTTTATGGGATACTAATCATATCGAATTCATTGAGAATGGTCAAATAAAAGTGGATAGTGTTGTCGAGATTTCCAACGGAAGTATGAGGGATAATGAGATTCATTTAGGGAGTTTTTCTGAGTTGAAGTTGAGCAAAAAGGTTTTGGAAAATGTTAGGGCAGAAAGAATAGTGAAGGAGAAAAGTATAATTGATTTTAGAGTCGGTGATGGTTCAAGTGTGCGGGCTTTTGTTGTCCAGACTTTTGAGCCGAGGTTTTTTTATGTTTGTCCAGAATGCAAGAAAAAAGCAGTTCAAGAAGGGGAAAGTTTTGTTTGTGTAGAACATGGGAAAGTCACTCCTGAAAAAAGAGCATTGATAAATATTGTTATAGACGACGGAACTGAGTCAATCCGTTCTGTGTTATTCCACGAGGCAATTCCTTCTTTAGGATTAACTGAATTGGAAAATACAGAAAAATTATTGAATCAGCGAGAAGACCTTTTAGGCAAGGAAATGATTTTCTCTGGCAACGTTCGGAATAATAAGTTTTTCAATAATGCAGAGTTTATTGTTGATGGAGTCAAAGAAGTTAATATTGATGAATTGATTGGGGTGTTGGGGGAGAAGAATTAGATAGGAAAATTCTTAAATTAGTTTCTTTTTATTATTGAATGGATTTTTTAAATAGGTTTATTTTAACAGTCTTGGGATTTGATTCTTTAGAGATAGAGAGATGGATTAGCCGAAAAAATGTTTTGAGTGATAGGAGATATGGAGAACTAAAGGAAGAGTGGAATAATCTTAAAAAAAGGATAAATGTCCTTAAGATTTCTAAGAAGAACCCTAGAAAGTCTTTAAGAGACCTTAAATTAATGGGGAAAAATCTTAAAAAGTTAAAAAAGGAAATTGATAAAGGAGAGATTATCTTTAAAAATTTTAAAGAGTTTAAGAGATTTACTTGGTGGTTTGAATTTATCTATTTGGGTACTGGTGTTCCTTTTAAAAATATAAATCATGAAAAACAACATGCTAAAGTTTTTTGGGAGAATAATATCCGATGTGAATTTGGGTGGAAAAAATTAAACAGCAAAAAGAAAGGTTATTATTTTATCCCTTTTGTACAGGCAACTGCCCCAGATAGATTAATGAGGAAATCTATAAATTCTGCAGAAGAATTAAGTCCGGGAGATAAAGAAGATTTAAGAATTTTTACAAAATTAAAATGTTAATAATAAAAGGAGAAACTTAAATGGACATCTTCAGTGTTATCTTTGTGATTATTTTTCTCGTCGGGCTGGCGATTGCTTTTTGGGTTGGGATTAGAGTTGGGAGTTTTAGAAAACATAAAGAATGGGAAGATGAATTGCCGGGTCATAGAAAAGATGCTGTTATGCGTTCGCGGGCTGTTTTAGGAGGGCAGTTTTCTGAACAGTTGGCACCTTATCTCCCAGATTTTCCTTATTTGCCGACGGAGTGTAAATTTATTGGAAAGCCAATTGATTTAATTTGTTTTAAGGGAATGGATGATAAAGATATTAATGAAGTTATTTTTGTGGAGGTTAAGAGTGGGAAAGCGAAGTTGAGTTCAAGTGAGAAGAAGTTAAAAGAAGCGATTGAGAAAAAGAAAGTTCGGTGGGAAGAGTATCGGGTTCCAGAGGACGTGACGAAATAGGGCACCGCTCGGTGTATACCCAGAGGGCACAAGCCCCAAAGATACTGAATTAAGGGGCAAAGATTTAGATTTTTCTTAATATATATTTAATTCTATAAATCCTTATAAACCGAAGAGATTTTGAGAGGATATGGTTGATGGAAAAGAGACAGATTATTTTAATGGAGAATATGAAGGAGGGGCATTAAGAGAATTTGGAGGGGGAACATATGTTGTACTTTATCCGAACAGAATTATGGGGGTTGTTTCTAGGCTTATAGAAGGAGGAGCAATGAATTATTCTGTTCACTTATATCAATCAATTGAAGGGCTTTGGAGAAGGGTAGAAAATTTCAGACCAATTCCAAAGGATTCAAAATTAGGAAGAGAGTTAGTAGAATTAGAAGAAAAAGGAGCGTTCAAAAAATGACAACAAAATTAGAAATTTTAAGTAACCATTTTTCATGGAGGGGTAAATAAAAAATGGCAACGAAAAAAGAAGAAGTAGAGAAAATTAAGAAGGCAGTTTCTGACGAGGAAAAAAAGGAACCGCAGTTGACAGATTTGCCTGGGATTGGGCCTGCTGTTGCTGCGAAGTTGGAGTCTGCTGGAATTTATGATTTAATGAGTTTGGCTGTTATGAGCCCGGCTGTTCTTGGGGATGCTGCAGGTGTTGGAGCAGCTGTTGCGCGGAAAGCGATTCAGGCTGCGAGGAATCTGTTGGATTTGGGTTTTACCGACGGAGTTGAATACGCAAGAAAAAGAGCAAATGTTTCTTATATTACAACAGGAAGTAAAAACTTCGACGAGCTTCTTGGGGGGAAAGGGGTTGAAAGCAGGTCTATAACTGAGGCGTTTGGGGCATATGGTTCTGGAAAAACTCAGCTGGGTGCTACATTAGCAGTTAATGTGCAATTGCCTGCTGATAAAGGCGGTGCAAATGGGAAGTGTGTTTTTATAGATACAGAAGGAACATTTAGACCAGTAAGAATAAGGCAGATTGCTGAGAGTTTAGGAGCGAATCCTGAAAAAGTTTTGAAGAATATTTTTGTTGCGCGTGCGTTTAACTCAGACCACCAGATTTTGCTTTTGGAGAGAATTTCAGAAATGATTAAAGAAGGAGAACCGATTAAGTTGTTGATTGTTGATTCCTTGACTGCGCATTTCAGGGCAGAGTATGCTGGCAGAGGACAATTGGCAGATAGACAACAGAAATTAAATAGATATATGCATGATTTAATGAAACTTGCAGAAACGCATAATCTCGCTGTTTATGTTACTAATCAAGTTATGGCAAATCCTGCTCAGATGTTCGGGGACCCGACAACAGCAATCGGAGGACACATTGTGGGACATGCTTCAACATATAGGATTTATCTTCGACGAGGAAAAAAAGGTTCAAGAGTTGCTAAATTAATTGATTCTCCAA
>JAHKAF010000028.1 GCA_018825865.1 Nanobdellota archaeon
GCATTAAAGTTAAAAAACTTTTATTAAAAAGATTTATCGAATATTGTAAAAACAAAAAAATGACCTACATTAAAACAGATTCTTTCGAGTTCATGGAGAACCATGATTTCTTTGAAGATAATGGGTTTAAAATAGTTAGTAAAGAAGATATTGGAAATGGTTTAATGATGTTCTGGAGAAGATTTGATTTAACAATTCCAATTTCACCCCCGATAGCATAAGAAACAGCGACGATTCCAAAGATTAATATTAATATTTGTGTTAATGCAATCTTCCCTCTTTTATCCATATGAATCAATCCCAATCATTATATCCTTCGAAGCCAAGATAATTTTTCTTTATCCCGCAATCTCCAATAGAAATACAAATATCATTCATTTCAGCTTCCCAACCTTGTTCTAAACACTTGCAATTATCTGCACATTTCCAGCTTCCACCTAAACTTTTCTCGTATGTAATAATACATTGCTCACTCGCTTCTTCACATAAGTCTACAGCTTCTCCTTCTGTTTCCCAGAAATCAAACCCGGGAGCATTTAATGGAATACATTTAACTTTCTCTGAGCCAACCCATTTGCAATCCCTCTTATCTGTATTCTCGCAATCATCCTCGTCTGTCTGCGAAGCACAATCCTGCCATTTGTTTACTCTGCACGCAGCTGTGCTGAATCCGTCGATGTCAGACTCAATACAAATTTCCTGCCTGAAATCAGCGCAAGACTCAACACTTACATCCCCGTTATAACACACAAGCCTGAAGTATCTGCTTCCAGGAAGATTTATTTTTTCAGCATCTTCACCTGATTTACTACTTATTCCATTTTCTCCGAACATAATCTTGCTTGTTCCCTCAGCTTCTGCACACCAAGTCTCACCATGATTATATTTCTTCCCCTCATAAGTACAACTCAAATCCCTACAAATATTGCCTCCAAAACTAGGCTTTTTTTTATCTTCTGTTCTATCATAATTTCTGCAAGTGCTTCCAAGAAAATAATCGCAGTTCCCGCAAGTTGCTGAATTTGCATTTGACTTCCCATAATCACAACTCTCGTCTTTTCGTTTTATTTCTGACCAGTAATTTTTATCCTTAATTTTTGAGGCATCATAAATATTTGCTAAGTTCCCGCAAGTATCCAGGAAGTAAATCTCATCTCTTCCGTCGACGCAGGTTGTCTTCTCACTTGGTCCGCAGTTTGTTACAAGTGACTCTGAAGAACATAATATGTCCTGATAAAACTTAGTGCCTGAATCCGCAGCATTCATCTTGTCACATTCGTTTTTTGTAATAAACAAACATGTCGTCTCAAACTCTTTCTCAAAGACACACGCACCCTTCACGTCGGAAATCACACTTGCAATGCACTGAATCTCACTTCCAATATCTGTCCTATAATTGATTCCTATTCCATACAAAGCAGATAATCTCTTACATCTTGTCTGTGTAACAAAAGCTGCCTGGTCTCCTATCAAGCAACATCCCAATTGACATTGCGCTATATCCTCAGCGTCTCCATCTTTCCACACACCTTCTTCTTCCTCGCAAATTTTCTGGGGAGTATTTTCCATGCAAGTTCCCTCTTTACTATCAATACAAGTCCCTAATTTACAATATGAAGTCGATTCGCACGACGTCGGAGCTTTCCTAAAACTATCAGCACAATTTTCCTCTGGAGAGTTCTGACACCATGCCCCTTCATTCGTTCTCTCACAACAATACGACGCTGCAGCAGAAACCAATCCAACTAAGAAAATTCCCAAGATTATTGTTATTAATAATTTATTTTTCATCCTAAAACCTTAAATCTTTCCCCTAAATCATTTAATTCTGTCTTACGACGCATTGTCAATAAAGCAACAACTTCCCTGTCATAAAATTTTTTTACTTCATGAAATAATATTTTATCTGGATAAGTTCCATTTTCAATTTGATCTAACTTATAATTTAGGTATTCTATTAACCCATCACATATTTTATTCATCTCTCTTTCCATTATCCCAATACCTCGTCAATCCCATAACCTGGGGGCCATGCAACACTCCTCGACGCGAACTGAAATTTATTTCCATTGTTCAAATCAGTCAAAACATATATTGTTGTTCCGTCTGACTGCAATTTTTTCTCAACTCTCAAATCATGATAGTAATTCATGTAAGTTGTTGTCTCAGCGTCGCCATAACTAGTTTCCCAGTTAATTATGCTATTTGTTATACTTACCAATTCATAAAGATTGTTGTTCACCATCGCACTAATTGAATCATATGTTTCTGAGGATTCTTTAGTCAATGTTATGGAATTATTAAATGTCACAGCAATTCTTTTAGGAAGCAACTCAACATCAAAATCTCCATATCGAAGATTTACTTCATAACCCTTTTTCTGATAACTTTCCTCTAAATCCTCAAAACAAGTCTTCACTTTATCTTCAATATCTGCTTTAACCTCTTTCTCAATATGCCTCTTTAACATTGGCTGCTGCACAACACAAGTCTTGTAATATTCAGAAGTATAACAAAGATACTCTATTTTTTGGTTATTGTAAACAATATAATGGCTGGGTTCTAAACTCCCCCCTTGAATAGACAATTTATTTACACTATCAACAATATCTTCAGAGATACAGGATTGGATATACTCTGCTGGATTTTGAGATTCAATACCCAAATTTATTCTTATCTGTGGATAAGAAATATAGATTAATATTCCTACAGCAACAACCACCACTGCTGCAATAATAAAAATAGTCACTTGCCCTTTATTATTAAAACCTCTCTTCATGTTTTAGTTAGGATATTATTATTTATAAATCTTAACTACTCAAAGAAACTCGGCGAGACTTTAATCGCACAATCTGTATTCGCATTCCCCCAAACATCTTTGCATCTTATGTGGTATGTTTTCCCCAATATCCATTCAGCAGAATGAATTGTTGAAAATCCACTTGTAGTTGAAACAGAAGTGTCTATGTCGAAATAACAATTATTAAAACTATAATAGCACTCTGCATCTTCGTCGGTGATTAGTCTCATGTAGTTCCCACTTTTGTAAACCCGCACAACTTCTGGAGGAGAAGAATCTATATTCAATGTGAAACTGGCATTTTCATAAGCAAGGTTTCCTGCATCATCCTCGCATCTGATTGCAAAAGTATAATCTCCCCGCATTAAATTGAAATTTTGTTTATGGTATCTGGAAAATGTTTCAAAAAACTGGTTCTCCCTGTCATAATCAGTGAAACTATAATAGCAAGTAGATTCGCCATTATCCATTCCTCCGGAAGTTTTCGCTTCCAGGTCAAGTGAGATTGGCTCAAACCCAAAATCAATTTCTCCTTTTGGCGAGACAGAATCTATTTTAAGCATGCTCTTAGAACCATGAATAGTATAAACAAAAGCCTCGGCATTTACATTCCTTGCTTCATATTTGTCAATATCTTCCTGAGTAATAACCCAAGGTTTGTCCTTGCACTTGATATAAAAGTCATTCTGTCCTGCTTCTAATCCAGTTAAAGTTGTATTACAAGCCCACCCATATTTTCCAATTTCTGTTATATCTGTTTTGCATTCCATGCTGTTTAACATTTGGTCATAACTCTTGTTTCCGACGACATCATATTTGCACTCTGCAGGTTCATTAATCCAGATTGTCAAATCTTGTTCTGTCTGATTGTATGCAACAAAACTTCCACTCTTTGGTTCTGTTTTTGTAAAAGCATGCTTGACTGCAGTTCTGTCTGGTCCTGAGTTAATACAGAAATTAACTGCATACTCGTCGACATTGACATTTCCGTGGTAGTCCTGACATCGCACATACATATTCATGTTCCCAAACATTTCCTTCAAATCCCCAGTCACATTATAAACTTCCAAACTTCCAACACTTGGCATTGAGAAAACAAAATTATGCTCCCTTGAAAATATAGTTTGTTCAATTGGATACTTTGCCATGTCCTCGTATTTACCAGTTCTCTCGAAATCAAACTTACATTGTGCATATTCATCTGTTTCCAAACTGAATGAAACTTGGGTAAACTCTGTAATACATTCATCATCCCTATCCATGGAACTTAATTTAACTCTTTTGTTTGCTATTTCTGTAAATGAATAATCTTCACTTATTTCTTTAGTAGAAATTATTGGCGGTCTTCCATCATTCGGCAAACTCTCGCAAATAGGATTTTCTGTATTTGCATTTAGCAACTCACACGCTTGTCCAAGTGAATCACATTTATATTCAGAACAAGGTTTCATTGGGTCATCGTCGCATTTCTTACAATCACTTCCTCCAAGAGGCGCCTGCCAAGGCATACAAGTAAACTCAACCCTCCGGATTTGTGTCTCTCCCCACCCGATTATTGCAATGAAGACCATTATAATAATCGCAACCCAGAACACAGCCATTAAAGGGCCCAAGGCTACTAAACTTATCCCTTGGGCATAAGCATATCCAGCCACTGCTCCTGCAACTGCTCCTGCCACAGTCATTACCATAGCAGCATCTCCTGTTCTTCCTAATGATTGTGCAATATATGAACCAACATATGCTCCTACTGCTGCTCCAATTGCTGCATTTGCAAATGCTCCAACCGATGCAGTATTAACACTTACTGAAGGAATGTTATATATAATTGAAGCTCCAATCTCTGTTGTATAAGTTCCTAAAATCGCACTCCCCAAACCACCACTAACAGTTCCAAGCATATCAACCATTTTTGCTAATTTACTTTCCTCATCTGGTGAGAGAATTACATCAGTTCCTCCCATTGCTCCTAAAAATTCTCTGATGTCTTTTGGTTCTGCAAATTGTCCTTTAACTGGCTCTGCAAAATTTTTGTAATCTTTCCATGAAATTCCTGGAGCCCCACTTACTTGAATATTATCTGTTCCTTCCCCAATATAATTAACATAACTCCCACAATCTCCGAGGGAAACGCATAAGTCATTCATCTGTGTCGTGAATACCGCACTTTCACAAGCACAATTATCTATACATCTCCATCTTCCTTTCCAGTCTTTTTCCCACATAACACTACAAGTCTGGCTTGCCATGCCACATATTTGTTGTGAAGACCCTCTATCTGAACTCTCATCTAAACCAAATCCTCGAGGGTAATCTCCCACACAAACATCAAATTTGAAATGCTCTGCAACATTAATACTCTTTATCATGCAATCTTTATTCGCAGTACATTTTTCTTCCATATTTTTATCAGAATTATATCCAATACATCTCATTGCTTCATTCACTACGCACGACGCTGTTGTAAATGTTTCTCCTTCTCCCTCCATCTCTGCCTGAACACAAACCCCTCCTCGATAATCTGCACAACCTTCCACTTTAATCTCTCCATCAATACACATTCTTTTCCAGTGCCGACTTCCTGCAGTATCTTTCCCCTCGCCAATATACGAATCATAAACACACCAGCTCTCTCCATTCGACCTTTCGTCCCCATTCTCATCAATACAATTCATACTCTCGCATACAAAATCTCCGTCAGCAACTTTTGCATCAGTTAATGAACTCTCCGAACATTTGCTTCCCATAAAATAATTACAATTACCACAATCTGTTGAATCTGCATTTGAATAGCCAGCATTACAACTATTTTCTTTACTCAACAAAACTCCTTCATTCCAAGATAAATCTTTATCAGACGAATAAATGTTTTCTTTATTTCCACAGCTATCAAACCAGAAGATTTCGTCGTTTCCGTCTGAACATCCAACTGATGCCTGTCTTTCACAGCTTGTGTTTAAAGCAGGATTAGAGCAGAGATTACCTTGTGAAAAAGCTCCTGCCATTTTCAGGCATTCCTGCTCTGTCACAAATTTACAATCATTCCCCTCGAGGATACATGCACCTTTCAATTGACTCGCAGCAAGAGACAAACACGCAATTTCTGTTGTTAAATCTCTAAAGTCTTTTTCAAATCCATAAAGTGGGGAAAGGTACCCGCATCTTTGCTCAGTTACAAACTGCACGTCACTTCCTAAGACACAACACCCTTTTTGACATTCATTAATTAAACAACTTTCTTCCTCATCCCATTTCCCGCCGTCCATCTCGCATTTTTGTTTTGTAGATTTTGTTGAGCACAATCCTTGTTCCTCGTCGATGCAACAACCTATTTTACAATCTGAAAATGTATCACACTTTGTCGGAATAATTCCAACAGCACAACTTTCTGTATCTGTTGAAGCAATGCCTTGGCAAATTGCTCCTGTTTTTGTAACCGGGCAACAATTCCATGACAAGTCTCCAGCCAATGTAATAGAACTGCTCTCCCACCCAATTGTAGGTTCATTCAACCCAATTATTCTACAATTATTAGACGCACAGCTTCCTGAAACCAAAGGGTCAGCACAAATTGAATGATATCTTGAAGTGTCAATACAAAAATTTTCTTTGCTCTTATTATCTGAAATTATTTCAGTACAGCAACTTAAACAATTATTACTCTCGCAACTCCCAGAAACTAAATCCATCTTGCATTGTTCTGGATATTTTGTAGGAGTATTTTTACAAATCTGTCCATTAGTAGTTTCAGGACAGCAACTTAAACAATTATTACTCTCGCAACTCCCAGACAATAAACTTTCTGCACAATCCCAATAGTTACTGGAAGTATCCACGCAAAAAGCTCCATTTTCAGTTTTAGGACAACAATAATCTCCTTCATCAGCAGAAACAAGTCCAATTTGTTTTATTGATAAAAATCCACTTAGCAGACTAATCCCAGATTTAATTAATTCGTTGCCCCCGAATTCAGTGCTTTGGGGTCTTGTCCCTCCTTGGGATACACCGAGCGGTGTTGAATCTTTCTGCCGAATAATATAACTATCCGCAGTAACTAAATTGATTAATAAGAAAACCTGCACCAAAGTTATCAACAACAATGTCAATTCAATTTTCTTTTTATTTATTTTAACCATCTAAATTCCTGGGGGGATTGCACAGCCTCTTACTGCAAATTTAAATTCTTCCTGACTTTTTCTATCTTTAATAGTATAAATTGTGGTTGAGTCTCCTGTTTTGAATTTGTCTATATCAAATTGAGGGTAGAACAACATAAATCCTAAGTTTTCAAAATTACAGAATCTTGCTTCCTGACTAACAATCTCCTGGACCACAATTGCTAAATCATAAAAATGACTTGAAACACTAACTTTGAAATCTTCTTGTTTAGAAGTTTCATTGGATTTTGTCAAGATAAGTTCACTTTCTCCCTCGACAATAATTTTTTTAGGCATAATCTTAACTTCAAATCCTTTAAACCTTGCATCCACAATATAAGCTTGCTTTTCTAAATTAAAAACAAGTTCGTCGAAACAACCCCTCATATCTTGAGCAATATAATTCTTTATCTCATTCTTTAAATGCCCTATTAATATTGGTTCTTGATTTATACATGGCTCATAATAATTTTGAGTATAGCAAAGATAAGAAATATCTGTTGGGGAATTTTCATCAGAGAATTTGAAAGTTTTATTTAAGGGATTGCCGACATATCCTCCCTGCGACGAGATTAATTGTACAACGTCTTTAACTTTAGTCTCTATGCAGGAAGCCAAAAAATTATTTGGATTTATTTCAGTAGCCTGCCCAATTTCAGGAAGAAGCCCAGAACGCGAAAGAAAAAATCCCGCAATTAATACAACGATGATTACTCCTGCAATTACAAAAACCGAAACCTGCCCTCTTTTCATAAATACATTAAGATATTAGTGCTTTTAAATTTTGTTGGGTTATAATTTATGGCCTGTATGAAAATCTTCAGGATTCTCAGTAGGGATTACTTTCTCAAATCCTTCCATCAGATGATAGAAATAGATTAATTCATCTTTGGTGGCAGAGCCATCTTGCATGCTTCTTGTCAAATTTTCTAGCCTTTTTGTTGAATGAATAATTTGAGAATTGCTAAAACCTCTAAGATATTTTTGAAGATATTCTGCATGATCCAATCTTTCTATTAATTGGGGGTCAAAAGAAAATACACTCAATTTTTTATCCTGTTGTCGTTTTTCCAAACCCTCACGAGCTTCACTTAGATATCCCATAAAGTTCCCAATTGTTAACTGACTTTCTATCTTCTGTTTCTGAGTTGGAGAAACATTTGCTAAATTTCTCAGAATAATATGTCTTAACCCAGAGATTATTGTATACAATCCTACATTTTTCCTTAAAGGAAACTCGTATTTACTTAATTCTTTTAACATTTTCAATCATCCGTTTTTACTGAACCTCGTGAAGGAAACGCAGAAGACTTTAGTCGTCTGTCTCAACCCTCGGAGCAAGTATAAAACTTATTCCCATGTGTTCTGTTCTGCAGTCCATTTTAAGAGGGTGGTCATTCGCGAATTTCAAAATTGTTTTTTCTGTTAGTTTAGAACCTTTAATGAATTTTTGTAGATATTCCAGACTATATTTTGCCTTGCAATTTTCAGCCTGGATTTTTGCCTCATCACCTGAAAACTCAGACCGCGCAGAATTCAATCCTTTTGCTTCAATTATGAATTTGCCGTCCTCGATAATAAACGAGCATGAATTTGCCACAACAGCACAATCTTCTATTGAAGCAATAAAATCTATAGAGTCGATTTCAACCCGCGAACTGAATTCCAACCCTGGCATTTCTTTATCTTCTGTGTCTATATCAATAAGATTTAAACTGAAATTTCTCCTTATTCTATCTTGGATTTGTATTTTCAATAAGTTATCTTGTCTTTCCAAAATCAAAGAACTTCCTGTGCCTGCACGTTTCAGAATTCTCTTAAAATCATCAAGATTAACTCCTAAAACCTCGTCGTCAACTTCAAACTGCGAAAACGCCCCTTTCGGAAGCCTGAACCCAACCATCGCGACATTCGCAGGGTCCCTCGCAGTGATGCTCATCCCAAATTCATTAACTTTAATTCGCACTTCTGACACCAACTCTGAGATAACATCAATCGACTTTGATAATAAAACAGAGTTGTCCAATTTAACTAACATCCTCACAAAAATATCTTTGAGATTTTAAACATTGCTGTTGTGGAGTATAAGTTATTTATTTAAACTTCCCCCTCTTATTTTTAACATGGAACAAAAACCAATCGGGTTCAAGGAGCAGAGAGTGAGGAAAATTACTCATTTGTATTATTCGCGACAGGATGTTCAGAAGGCAATTTTTGAATTCTCTAAAAATCGTGAGATATGCCCAAGGTATTTTGAAGGTTTTGGAAAACGCCCCGATTCTTTTGAATATCTTGGAGATGTGATGGCGATGGTAAAAAAAGGTTCGACGTCTTTTCATTGTTCAGAAGAATTGTGGAAAAATCCTTTGGAGATTGTCACAGGAATGACAGAAGAGCAGGCAAACGAACTGAGGACAGGATGGGATTTGCTGATTGACATAGACAGCAAGTATATTGATTACTCAAAAATTTCAGCAGAAGTAATAATGGACTTTCTTAAGTTCCACGGAATCAAAAACATTGGAGTCAAGTTCTCAGGAAGCAAGGGTTTTCATCTGATTATTCCATGGAAGGCATTTCCTAAAGAAGTTAATGAAGTAAAGACTTCAGACATGTTTCCAGAATGGCCGAGGATAATCACCCAATATATAACCGAGAAGACAAAAAAACAATTGATAGAAAAAATTTCTAATTTGGAAAAACCAAACAAATATGTGAAAGATTTTCAGGCTCCGAAAGAAGTCATGCCTGACATCATCCTCGTTTCCCCTCGGCACTTGTTCAGAATGCCATATTCTTTGCACGAGAAAACAGCGTTGGCAAGTGCAGTTTTAGAACCCTCGGAAGTTTCCAATTTTCAACTTATAGATGCAGACCCTATGAAAGTAGAAGTCAAGGATTTTATGCCAGATTCAGAAGAAGGCGAAGCATCTGAACTTTTAATGCAGGCATTAGACTGGCACAAGGAAAATAATCTCGTAGAAGAAGAGAAAAAAACATTTGATTACCAACCAACCAAGATAGATAATCTCTCTGAAAAGAATTTTCCTCCATGCGTTAAAAACATTTTAAAGGGAATCAGCGACGGCAAAAAGAGGGCAGTTTTTGTATTGATAAATTTCTTCCGTTCTGTTGGAATGGATAAAGAAAAGCTGGAAAAAATAATTGAAGAATGGAATAAGAAAAATCCTGTTCCTCTAAAAAAAGGTTACATCCTTTCTCAGCTTTCATGGGCTTACAAACGAAAACCAATAATGCCTCAAAACTGCAAGGAGTTCTACCAGGGCTTTGCAGTCTGCACCCCCGACAACTTTTGCAAACTAATTAAGAATCCTGTTAATTACACAATTCGAAAAAGCAGGATTGAAGAAAACAAAGATAATTGGGCGAAGGGGAAGAAAGGGCGCCGCTTCCCACGGGATGACCCTTTGAAGAGAAGGGCCTCGGCGCATACCCCCAAAAATTTGAATGAAGGGATAAAGAAAATTAAGAAGAATGAAAATGAAGAGAAGGATGAATTATAAGTTCGTTTACTTCTAATCCCCCAGACATTAAAAAATTATTTAAACAAAGAACTACTAATTAGTTCATGAAAATCAATAGTATAGAATCAATAAAGAAAAAGATAGTTCCCATATTGAAGAAGAATAAAGTAGTGAGAGCAGGGATATTTGGTTCATATGCGAGAGGGGAACAGAAGAAAAATAGTGATATTGATATCCTGATTAAAACATCTAAACCCCTTGGGTTTGCATTTATGAAAATTCAGTTTGAAATTGAGGGTAAATTAAAAAAGAGAGTAGATTTATTAAGTTATAAGGCACTCCATCCTTTATTGAAGGAAAAAATTCTGAAAGAGGAGATAAGAATAATATGAAAGAATACCAAATATTCCTTAAGCATATCTTAGAAAATATTGAGATTATAGAAAAATTTTCAAAAATATTTCTAAACAAGACTTAGTTGCAGATAAGCAAAAACAATATGCAATTATAAGGGCTATAGAAATCATCGGCGAAGCTGTAAGAAATTTACCTCAAAAGTTTATCAAGAAATATCCAGAAATACCTTGGAAAGAAATAGTCGGCACAAGAGATAAATTGATTCATCATTATTTTGGAATAGATTTAGATATGATTTGGAAAATAGTTAAGGAAGACCTTCCAAGGTTAAAAAGAAGTATTAAGAATATTTTTGGTAATGAAAAGTGAGTTACTTCTAACAAACCAACCATAACAAATTTTAAAAACAACACTTAACTAATCTTCACATGAAAAAGAAGGTGTTTCTATTTATTATATTATTTTCCCTACTATTTGTTTTGCCATTTGTAATCGCAGCAGATAGCGAATCTAATGATACAGGAGATATTGTGGTTGATAATACCGAGGATAGTAGGTCAGATGTAGAAAAAGCATATGATTGTCTTGATAGCAGGGTGAGTGAATGTTCAACTTCCCTCGAAGATAATATTTTTACTTTGCTGGCAATTAAGAAATGTAAGAGTGAAGTTCTGGATAAGATGAGTAATGATGAGTGTTGGCCAGAAGGAGGCTGCAAAGTAAAACCAACTGCCCAGGCAATTTTAGCTTTAAGTAAGGCAGGAACCAACACAAACGAAGCAGAGAAATGGTTAATTTCACAAAACCAGACACCCTCGGATTTAATATGGTACCTCCAGATTGATAGTTCTGAAGCAACAACCTGCACAATCACATATAAAGGTTCTTCTTACCAGACAACTATACAAGCAGATAAAAAAATAAGCTCTGGAGCAGGAAGTTGCCTTAGTTTGTCGTCGAATGAATATTGGTTAAGAGTCTCCCCAGAATGTTACGAAGAAGATATAGAAATCCAATGTCATGATAGTTCTTTTATGACTTCATTATTATTCAAGAAGAAAACATCGTCGACAATTTACATCTCAAGCGACCCCCACTCTGCTTCAGCAGAAGGGACAACAACTGAAAAAATTTATTCTGTCTGCTTTGGACAAGGGGGAACTTGCAATTACGAAGGAAGCCTGTGGGCTACACTAACCCTAAATTATTTAGATTACGACGTTTCTCCTTATATCCCTTATTTAACAACAATGGTAGATGAGAATGAAAAATATCTCCCTGAAGCTTTCTTGTATTCTTTAACTGGTTATACAGATTTTCGTGTGAACCTTTTACAAAAACAGAAGAATAATCAATATTGGATGGAAGACCTCAATAAATTTTATGATACTGCAGTAGCATTATATCCTTTTCAGGATGATACCCCTCAAGAGAAAACAAACTCGCAGGAATGGCTGCTTGATATTCAGGGAAGCGACGGATGCTGGGGGAGCATCAAAGATACAGCATTTTTATTGCACTCATTATGGCCAGACCAATCACGTGGGGAAACCCAAGCAGATGTAACAGACGAAGATTGCGAGGATTCAGGTCATTATTGTATGTCTCAGTTCAGTTGTCAAGGAGAAATTCTTTCTGGATATGATTGTGCAGGAGTGCAAAAATGTTGCGACACACCTTCATTAGATAATAATTGTGAAGACCAAGGCGGAGAGATTTGCGGATTAAGTGAAGAGTGTAGTGTCTCGACAACCGACGCTGTAGATACTTCTGAATGTTGTCTTGGTTATTGTAGAGAAGTCGGGAGCGTAGTCGAAGAATCAGATTGTGAAAGATACGGAGGAGATTGCAGAAGTTCATGTTTTGAGGATGAAGAAGAAACCACTGACAAATGTGATTCTTTTAGCGATGTATGTTGTGTAGGAAAAACAACCTCTGAAAAAAGTTACCTTTGGATTTGGATTTTGTTAATATTAATAATTTTAATTATTCTTGGAATAATCTTTAGAGATAGATTAAGACCTTATTGGTTCAGACTAAAATCAATGTTTGGGGGAAAACCAGAACCAGGATTGGATCCAAGATACTCTATGCCTTCTTCAAGAATTCCATTCAGAAGACTAATCCCAAGAAGAATTATGCCCCCATCACAAACTCCTATAAAAAGGCCTGTTCCTCAAGTAAAAAAAGAGTCAAGTGAAATCGACGATGTTTTAAGGAAGCTGAAGGAGATGGGTAAGTAGATTTTTCATCACAGAAATTAATATAAACTAAATTAATGGATTGGCAATTATCTTATAAAATTAACGAGAGGACTTTTTCTCATTTAGTAAAAATTCAAAATAATCTTTGCCCCAAGCCAAGATTTTTCCATTTTTCTTCAAAAGTTTTTGAGATTTTTTTTTGAATTTTACGTAATCTTTGAGGAATTTTGCATCTATATCTGGCCAAATATCTCCGATTATGCAATCAAATTTTCTATCTTCTGGTAGACCATAAAAATCATAAATAATAACCTCTCCATATATTTTTCCATCCTCTTTCATCTTTTCAATTATTTTCTTATATTTTTCTACTACTATCACCGATTTTACTTTTGGGTTTTTAATCAAAAATTTTGGTAAAATTCCATAACCATAACCAGCGACGAGAACATCTCCAAAAGAATTTTTAGCCAGATCTTCTTGAAGTTTTCTTTCTTGAGGTGTATCCCACATCCACAGATACCCATCAATAAACATAAATCTATGTTTTTTGTGGCGCAAAATTTCTATTTTGGGCATATAGTGTATAATTCTCTTTCAACATTTATAATTCTTTTCAATTAACAACTCTCTTCAATCCTCTCGCAAGCAAGCTAATTGACAAAATTTATTAACCTTATTAAATTTATATTTCTATAATGAAAAATAAAAACTTTTTTTACCAACAATACAACAA
>JAHKAF010000029.1 GCA_018825865.1 Nanobdellota archaeon
TTATAATAACTTCGTATGATATATTGAGCAACTGAGCACCCTATAACAAAAGACTTCAAATTTTCTATTAACTACTCCTACAAATTTGTGGGTGTTAACGAACAAGTAAAATCAATCCTCAACTTCCACGACCTTCTTCCTCGACGTAAAACCTGATTTTATCCTCACTTCTTTCCCAAAATGTTTCTTTAACAATTTAATCATCTGGACATTTGCTTTATTATCTACAGGTTTTTCTTTCAACCAAACTTCATACCCACTACCAGAAATCTTCTCAATCTTTTCCCTTGAAGAATTCGGATGAAGTTTAATTTTTAGTTTCATCTCCAAACTTCTCCCCGATATAATTCTCAACATCTTTTAAAATTTTAAATCTGTGCTTCTCACTATAGCCATTATGAAAAGTACACTCGTCATGATTATATCCTCGGCATATTTTAGGGCGTTTATCATAAATCTTGCATTTGTTATTTTCTCCTAAAAATTCACATGGAGTAATAAATTCCACATACCATTCCCCCTCCTCATTAACATAAACATTCACATTTTCATGGCAGACAAACCATTTGATATTTTCAAAATCTTCTTTTGTTTCAGGAACATCAATTTCTATTGCGATGTACTTACAACAATCTCCCTCACAACTTTTACATGATTTACAATTTCCCATCGGAGAAAAAATGAAAGTTGGTTTTTAAATTATCTTGTAATAATCTCCAAGCATTCTATAGATTTTACTTGTAAAATCTATCGCGTTATTATCTCCAACGCATCCCTGTGTTTCAATTCATAACTTTTTCCTTTTGCCTGTTTTGTTCTTGCGTCAATAGCTTTGATAAAATTTTTCCCGAAGTCTGTATGCAAAAAATACGCGAAATCCAAAGCAGTACTCCCGCCTGGAAGCAGAAAGCAGTCTGGAAGAATATTCCCTTTGCTATCTCCAAGCTTATTTGCCGACGCTGGAAATACTGCAATATATTTCAACAAATCAAAAACAGCCAGATTCAAAATCTCCTGAACTCCTGTCCCACCATAAACCTCCAAAACATTTTTCTTAATTTTATCCGACGCTTCTTTTTGTTTTTTATCTAATTCTTTTAAAATCTTAAACCCATTATCTCCTGGAATATATTCAATTAATCCTCTCTTGGCTGCCTGCCTTAGTGCCAATTCAGAATCTGCTGAACACGGATAAATCAATAAATCAGGGAACCCTTTCTGCATCTTTTCAATGTTCTCTTTCGCCTTGGGAAAATCCGCTTTATTTGCAGCAATAATCATTGGCTTGCTTTCTTTTCTCAACCCAGAAGCAAACTCTCTAACTTGTTTTCCTCCCCACATACTCGGCCTCTCGCTAAAGTTCAATTTTCTCAAAACAGTTTTAACTTGATTCTCATTAACTCTCAAACCAGAAAATTGTTTTGCAACAGCATCGGAAAAACTAACATTTTCATATTCTGCCCTTTTCGCAAAACTCTTCCAGACTTTCATCAGAATATTATAATACCAGCTATCTAACTCCTCCTCTAAAAAAAGTATATCCGCAGAAGGATTATAATTTTCTGTTGGCTTTCCCTCGACATCTGTTGTTCCCGAAGCATCTACTACATGAATAAACGCGTCTGCCTGCCTCAAATCATCCAGAAACTGATTCCCCAAACCTTTTCCCTCGCTTGCACCAGGCACTAACCCAGCAACATCCATCAAATCAACAGGCACAAATCTCCAATGATTAAGGCAAAATCCATGATTCGGATTGCATTGCGTATTGAATTCTTTATCAATGCACTCAACCTTCACATAACCCACCCCGTGATTCGGCTTTATCGTCGTGAATGGATACGATGCAATCTCAACTTCTGCCAAAGTCGCTGCCTTAAAAAACGTACTCTTTCCAACAGAAGGTTTCCCAACAAGACCGATTAACATGACTAAACAAGTAAGCACCTCATTAAAAAGATTGTTGTTTATCACATATAATTATTTCTTCCCAACAGAAACATTCTTCTTAATAACAGGTTTCTCTGTAACGGGCTTTTCATTTTTAACTTCTTTCCTAACAATTTTACTTTCATCTCCTTTTTTTACAAACCTGCCAATCAATTCAGAAATCCAAAATCCAAACTTGAAAAACCTCAAGACAATTCCAAACGCCAAGACTACAATTCCTAAAATAAACATTATCAAAAATACACTATAAGATTTAGAAAAGAAAATCGAGAACATTTGAGCATAAATCTCATTTGAGAAAAAAGACAAAATCCAATTGATTTTCATAAAAGATAAAGAAGACGTAATCATCAAAACCCCGACGACAACTGGCATATTAAACTTCTGTTCAACTAAGAATAAAACTAACACAATCAAGATAAAAGAAACAATAAGTGAAAAATAGAACTTGCTTTTCCAGTAATCCTTCGCTTTTGCAGAAACCAAAACAAATGGTTGTTCCATATTCACCTCCTTAAGACAATCCAAAAAATCACAATCATAATCAGCATAATAACCTTTTTCTACAAAACTCTCAATACTATAATTCATAATTGCCTGAGAACCTTGAGAAATGACTTCGCAAGGAACAGCAAATGTTTGCCCCTGGCCACTACTAAAAACAAATTCAGTATTTCCAGAATTGTTTTCACAATATAAATTCATCTCCCCTAATCTTGCATCAACTTCCTCCCAAAAATTCAACTTGTCTCCTAAAACCGCGCTTATAACAGAAACTAATTCTGGCTTAACAACATCATAATCAAGAGATAAATTCATTGTCAAAAAAAGATTCCCTACAAAAAGTGACCAAAAAAGCAAAACAGTAATTACAAATAAGGCACCACCTCTAAGCACGCCCATTTTACAAAAAAGTGATTAATGAAAATCTTTGATTTACTTTTATTATCCCCATGATTGGTTGAAGAGAAAGGAGTTTATAAAATTTTCAGAGGATTAAAATTAGCTTGCTAGTCTTTTAAAACAGGTCCAATAAAATAATTTTATTTCTTATGCCCATCTTTGGCCATCTTGAATTTATTGTGTATGTAATTCAATTCTCCTAGTTCAAAACTCCTCTTTTCCAATGTTCTGCCTTCCTCATGGAGAATTTTGCCCCCCTCAATAAAAAATTTTCCAGATTTCTGAACAAGTTTAGGGGCAGTTATCTCGATCCCCCTATATTTTTCTATATTCATTCTATTTAGAGGATCACCCGCATATATTGGTGAAAACGAATTGATAATTACATACGCAACTGCTGTTAGCAATCCAATTTTACTGCATCTCATTGCTTTTACAGATAACTCCATTTTATAAAGATTTATATTCAAAA